>JADFOW010000071.1:5160-6555 GCA_022562615.1 Nitrososphaerota archaeon | reverse complement strand
ATTGTTAATTAAAAAGTTATAATTCTAGTCTAGATTGTAATGTTATTGAGCGAAATTAGAAATTCTATTTAAAATATTAAGTTGATTTATGAGATTAGAATCTATTTTTGATGCTAAATTAAGTTAATGAAGCTATTAGAAATTATACAAATTTAGAAAATCATTTCTTCTATAAAATTAGATTCCAGGATTAATGTCTAGACCTGAACATCTAATGGTAGTCTTGTCTATAATTTCTGATTGGTATTTGCCGTGATATTTGATTTTGTCAAGCCTTTCATCTATTGTAGTAATATATTCTGTAAAGTCACATGTTTGGTATTCCCATGTTTGAATTATTGTACCATCTCCACTAACCACATCTATAGAGACATCAAAAGATTCTGGAAATGTTCCAGTCAGCCAATTACTAACATGCTGATAGAAATTTTCCTTATCCTTACTTGGAAGTCCTTCTAAAACAAAATGCGGAGAAGTGCTACCAAAAGGATAGTTTGGAATGGACAAGGGAATTTTTGCTGTTTCTGATAATGGGGCAAAGTTTGAGAAGGTGTTGAATACTTGCTCTTCTTTAATTAACCCACCAGAAATTCGTACAACAAAAGATTCGGCACGTTCAGATTCGGTTAGTATATCTTCTGGAATAAACAATTCCATGGACACCTGTATCCATCCTCTTTGACTAAGTTTCTCTAAACTTGTTGATTTTACGCATGCCGCTGAATCCTTATTTGGTTTTAAAATTACTTCATAACTTTCCTTACAAACAATTTCCTCAGGCAAAGTTCCCTTCTTCATTTGCTTTAGAGGAGATTCAATGGCAGACGGCAGTACTGGTTTTAAGTCCATTAAATCTTTAGGATCTGTTACAATCCCTTCACCTGTTCCAAGAATATCTAAAAATCTACAATCAAAAAGAGTATTGGTATGAATTTCAGAACCAAATTCATTTGAAAATGGAATAAAAAGAATTGAATGTTGTAGTGTAGTGTAATGATTTGTTGGCTCACAATTAGTATAATGCCATGTTTGAATTAACGTATCATCAACTGAGAGTACATCAATATCTACATCAAATTGAGATACAATGCCAGACTTTGATTCCCATTTTTTTATTGCTTCATACATAGGCATAAAGTCTTTTTGAGCAAAAGAAGATAACATGAATTGAGGTTTTGCATCAAATGTTTCTCCTGGAATTGGTAATGCCAAATCTTCTACATTTACTGGAACAAATTTGGGAAAAGTCAAAGTTACTGGTCGTTTTATCATGCCATCAGAGAAATGAACTACGAATTTTTGAGCTCTCTGTTCATTATCTGGAATAGATTTGGTTACAGGAGGAGAAATTTTGTGTTCAATATCAAGATAAAATTCCTGGCATTCAAAAGAAGT
>JADFOW010000071.1:0-5062 GCA_022562615.1 Nitrososphaerota archaeon | reverse complement strand
TATCATGCCATCAGAGAAATGAACTACGAATTTTTGAGCTCTCTGTTCATTATCTGGAATAGATTTGGTTACAGGAGGAGAAATTTTGTGTTCAATATCAAGATAAAATTCCTGGCATTCAAAAGAAGTCTTGTCTCTAATCTCATAATTACCACCATCATGGAATCTTATACTAAGTAAAATGTCATTAAGATATGTAACATAATCAGTAATTTCACATTTTTGAAACTGCCAAGACTGAAGAATTGTTCCATCACCAGTTACTAATTCTACCTCTACATCAAAAGGAGTATGTGATGTGTTCTTAAACTTCCAATCACCAATAAATTGATAATTTCGGAGTATGTCTTTGGAAGGTAGTGATTCCAAGGTGAAGCCTAGTCCTCTAGGATCAAAGGGACTGTTTGGAACAAACTTTGAAAAAGTATGAAAAGTGTATTTTTCAGTGATAAGCCCTCCTGATCCATGAACTACGAATTTTTGAGCTGAATCATCTGAATCGGGGACAAAGTTTACAGCATTAATTTCATTAACATCTAATGATGATTGACGTTGAGAAGTATTCAAAGTAAATGAGCCACAATCAAAGGTTATAATGTCACGAATTTCTGGAGACATTTCGCCATTAAATTTGTTAACTATAAGATCATCATTCAAAAGAGCAATGTAATCAATAATGTCACAATTAGCATATTCCCATGTTTGAATTATAGTACCATCTCCACTAACCACATCTAAATCGACATCAAAACGGTCTGTAAACAAATCTTCATTCCAGTCCTGAACTAATTGATAGATTTTTTGCTTGTCCTTACTTGGTAATGATTCCAAGGTAAATTGTAATGAACGAGAATCAAAGGGATTGTTTGGAGTAAATTTTGAAAAGGTTGTACTAGTAATTGTTTCTGGTATTTTTCCTCCAAAAAAGTTAGCCACAAAAATTTGGGCACTACTATCTTTATTTGGAATCAGATCAATGGGCATAATCATACCTTCTGCAAGTGAAGACCTTCCTTGATCAAAACCAAGTCTTATGGCAGAACATGCAAAATCTGTCTTGTCACGAATCTCTGGAGGGAAAAGTCCTGTAAACTTGTAATCCAGTAAACTTTCATTCAAAAAGGTACTGTAATCGATTATCTCACAATTAGAATATTCCCAAGTTTGAAGAATCGTGCCATCGCCTATGATAAAATCAACATATACATCAAATCTGTCATCAAATTCCCCTTTGATCCAATTATTTACTAATTGATAGAATAGCTCATGTTCTTTGTTTGGCAATGATTCAAGTGAAAATTGGTTTTTCCCCTCAAAATGGGTAAATTTTGAAAAGGTTGTAAATGGAGGGTCAGATGGTTTGAGGAGCCTTTCGTCAAATCTTACCGCAAAGGCTTGTACTCTTTCGCTATCTTCTGGAACAAAATCTTTTGGATTAATTGTTGTAAAATTTGATTCTCTTTGTTCTGTATTTAGAGTAAATCCTCCACATTGAAATGTTGTTTTATCACGAAACTCTTCCTGAAAAGTTCTTGTAAAACCAAAAAAATCTTTGAAATCCTGTTTGAACAAAACATAATCTGTAATCTGACAAGATCTATATTCCCAAATCTGAATGATAGTGCCATCGCCTGCAATGACTTCAATGTCAACATCGAAAAGCTCTTGTGCAGAAGCTTGGTCCTTCCATTTGTTTACAAATTTGTAGAAATCAAGTTTCTCTATGCTTGGTAATGACTCTAAGGAAAATCCTTGATCCAAAGTATCAAAGGGATTGTTTGGGGTAAATTTTGAAAAAGTAGTTGAGGTTTTTACTTCTGAAATTTGCCCCTCAAAAAAGTGGGCAACAAAAATTTGTGCACGTTCATCATCAGCTACAATAATATTCGTAGTGAGATCTGGATTTGCATCAAGAAATGCTTGAATAATTTCTTCATTGCTTGATTGCTCTGTAACTCCTGGTGTGAGATATGGATCTATGGATAAATCAAATCCTCTAAGAATATCAATACCAAACCCATCTTCTGACCAATAAAATGGAGCTGCTTGAACTGAAGTAGGCAAAGCAGGAGCAGCAGCAAAAACATTTGAGGAAAAAATTATACTAACTGCTACAAGGATGACTATTGTAATAGAAAAAATTTTCATTATTGCTATTTAACCATGACGTTTTTCTAGAATCTCTTTAATTGCTTCCTCAACATCTATTGCTTGATCTTCAAGCCATTGCGGTATAACAGGTACTTCATCACTTTTTTCTGCATGAGCACTTTCTTCTGGAACAATGGGCCAAGGAGCATCATCAACAAGTGCTTGTCTAACTACAATAGAATCAGGAGTTATGTTGAAAACTGTAAAGTCCTGTGCCAAAGTTGCAGGTCCCAAATAGGGTATCCGTAAATCATCAAAGATTGGAGTTATTGTTTCGTCAGTTACCCATGTATGATACATAACTGCCATTTTTGGCTGTGCTAGTTCAAAAACTACACCTGCTGCCTTTGCAGGAGTGTGTAATTCATTTACAACTACCATTGCATTTTCCAAAGTCATTCCAGTTTTTTCAGAAAGTATTTCTGCAGGCAAAAATGTTTCATGAATTAGCAAATCTACATTTTGACCTTGTTCTATCATAAAGTTGTTAATTTTAGTATCACCAGAGTAAACAACAGACATACCATTCCAATCAATCCTATAACTTACTGCACCTGCCATGGCGTGAATTGCGGGAAATGAAGTTACAGTAATGCCGTTTTCATCATAAACTACTTGAGTTGTTGTCCAATCAAATTCATGTGTAATGATTTCTGCACCAGAGGTCGGAATATTTCCTTCTCTTGATTTTAAGTCCCAATAGTTTGCAGCTAACAACCCATCAACAAAAGCTTGTGTTCCTAAAGCATGTCCGTCACCTGTTGGTCCCCAAACATTCATTGGTAAAATTCTCCCAAATGGTATTCCTTGAGCCCAAAACATATCCAAATCTCCCTGATGATCAGTATGCAGGTGGCTGATGAAGAATTTGTCAAGTTCAGCTGGAGATATTTTCATACTGTTAAAATTTGCAACTGTTCCACTACCAACGTCAAACATCAAAATATCTCCATTACCAAACTCCATCAAGACTCCAGCTGCAGCTTGATTACGAGTTGGAAAAGGCATCCCTGTTCCCAAAAATGTTAATCTAATTTCATCTTCAGCAAGCTCTTCAGTTCCAGGAACATAATTTTTTGGAAATTCTTTTTCAGGATTTCCAATTATTGGGGTTTCAGTAATTGGTAGTGTCCCTCCTGAAATTACTGGAGTGATAGATTTTTCATCTGAAGTGTCTTCCATTATTTCATCTAATATGGTTCCCCATCCACGTTGCACAAGCTTTTCTGCAGTAGAAGGAGTTACACATGCAATTCTGCCGTTGATAGATTCAATCCAGACTTTGTCAATACAAACTGGTAATAAATGAGGAATATCTACTCCAGCACTAAATGGAATTGCTGGAACAATTCCAATTGAGAGAATTAATGGAATTATCAGCGCTCCCAGAAATTTTGAATTAATTTTGTGCCCCAACTGACTTCGTAAAAATTTTATTCCATATTTATTTTTTATGAATATCATACTCTGATTATTCCATTATTTATTAGCCATTCAAGTCCTATGGCAAATTCATCATCTGAAATGTTCCCTTTTACCCAAAATTCAGCACTTGATTTTATCCAAATTGGAATGCCAATAGCAGCTTCTCCTTCTGGAGTCTCTGCATAGGGAATAACAATGATTCCTTGTTGAACCAGATATTCAATAACTTGCACAAAACCAGAGTCATCTATTTGATCAGCAACCCAAAATTTGGTAACCTCTTTTACCCAATCTGGAATTTTAGTTTTAGTTTGTTGAGTGGTGTCAGGCATTTTAGATGACTGACTAGTTTGTGCAGGTTTCTCATCTTCTACTTTCCCAACATCTAATGAAAACAATGCAGTCTCAACTGGAACATCTACAAAATCAACACCTAATACAGAAACTTTGACTTGATATTTTCCTGCAGTAAGAAATTTGTATGAAACTGTATCCTGACCTGAATGAGTATGAACAGGACCTGATGATGAATACACTTCATCACCATCTTTTAAAATAAAAGCTTTGTAATCAATATGATTTATTGGATGTCGTGTATCAGGTTGTAAAAAGAAAATATGCAAACTCATGTATTGTTTTGGTTGAGGAACAGAAGGACTGGGAGCTAGTAAAACATCAAGGTTACCCAAATCTGTAGTGGAGATTTGTTCAGCATCAAATTTATCGATTTCAAATCTAGTATAACTCCCATAGGAGACATGCAATTCAGTTTCATCATCATTTTTTTGTAATGCATCAATAAACGGCAACGTAGAAACAATTCCAAGTGAGAGAATTAATGGAATAATTGCAAATAGTATTATTTTCCCCATGACCAGAGATTCAAAATATTTTTTCGCAATTTAAAAGATTGCTTAATAGGAAATTCAATGGCGAACTGAAGGATTTAATTATTGGATTTGGAGGTTTTGTTTTACCATGAAATTAAAGGGTTCAAAAAACTCTTCAAAAACTCTGTCAAAAGAGATTCCAGCATCCACAGCTGCACCCGGAACTGTTGATAAAATTATCAAGGCTCTTTCTGGTCTAGAATCTGATATTGATTCTCTAAATGAGAATCTAGCCGATATGAAAAAGCAGCTAAATCAAAAAGCCCAAAAAGAAATTGACAAATTACGTGAACAGGTGATTCAAATGGCTACAAAAGAGGCTGAGACAATAATTACTGAAGCTAAAGAAACGGCCAAATCTGAATCTCAAAGAATTTTGACTTTTGGAGATGTGAATCTAAAGGATGTACAAAATAAAATTGATACTAAATTTAATGAAGCCGTTGACCATGTTGTGTCAACTGTTCTCAAGGCATAAACCTAAATTTCACTTGAAGATTGCAAAATTATCCAACCCTTAAAACAAACTCGTATTGGAATTGCGACAACTTATGGTAGACCTTATTATAAATTCGTAAAGGCCCTTAATTCACTAA
>JADFOW010000070.1 GCA_022562615.1 Nitrososphaerota archaeon | reverse complement strand
AGGGATAAAAAATTCTCTTTTGATGTATCATCCTCTTCCACTGAAGAATTTCAGGTAGGAAGTGAAGTTATTACATATCCCAAACTGGGGAAAAAATTCCCTTCCTTTTCCCTAACTGTTGAGCCTGGTAAGGTTAGAAAAGGAGAGGTCTTGGGTATAATGGGTGCCAATGCCCTTGGCAAAACAACCTTTATGAAAATGATTGCAGGCACAGAAAAACCAGACTCGGGTGAAGTTGACAAGAAAATAAAGATTGCCTACAAACCACAATATCTAAAAAATGATATTGATGTTGAGGTGGTTACCATCCTAGATAAAGCAAATGAAGCACCTATTGAGGGAAGCCAGGAAGAAGAGCAAATTGTTGATCCATTAAAAATAAAAAAACTTTATACCAAATCAATAAAGAATTTGTCTGGAGGGGAATTACAAAAAGTAGCCGTTATCTCCTGCCTTTTACAAAAAGTAGATCTTTATGCTTTAGATGAACCATCTGCATTTTTGGATGTTGAAGATAGAATTGCAGTAGCAAAATTTTTACAGAAATTTGTTCGTTCGTTTGGAAAATCAGCTATTGTAATTGACCATGATATACAGCTAATGGATCTCGTATCAGATTCCATGATCATCTTTGAAGGAGAATCTGGATTAAAAGGACATGCTACTGCTCCCATGCCAAAACATGAAGCAATGAACAGATTCCTAAAATCCTTAGATATAACATTTAGACGAGATGAGAAGAGCCTTAGACCACGTGTAAACAAACTAGAAAGTAGATTGGATAAGGCACAAAAGGTTTCTGGTAATTTCTACTACAAGAATTGACACGAATGCTAAAAAAAGCATTGGAAAGTATTCTCACATCTCAAGAAAGTGGAGAATTAGTTTCAGCATTTGATCAGATAGGAGATATAATAATAGTTAGAATACCAGATTCCCTTTTATCCAAGAAAAAACTTATTGGCGAGACTTTACTAAAAAATGTAAAAATTGTAAAGAGTGTTTTTTATCAGGCATCTCCAGTTGAGGGAGACTTTCGAACAAGAAACTTAGAAATTCTTGCTGGTGAAGATAGAACAGAAACCGAATACAAGGAATTTGGTTGTAGATTTATAGTAGATGTCGAAAATGCTTTTTTTTCTCCTCGACTATCTACTGAAAGAGAAAGAATTGCTAATCTAATACAGGATGGTGAAATCATGGTTAACATGTTTGCTGGTGTAGGCATGTTTTCAATTATGGCTGCAAAAAAGAAAAAATGCACAGTTTACAGTATAGATATCAACCCAATTGCCTCAAAACTTTGTAAGAAAAATATTGAATTAAACAAGATTGCAGGAAAAGTCGTATCAATTAACGGCGATACATCTAAGATAATTGAAGAACAATTGCAAGGTAAAGGAGATAGAACACTAATGCTTCTTCCCGAGAGATCAGATGAGTTCTTGGAATCTGCAATAAAAACCACAAAGGATGGTGGAATAATTCATTACTATTCCCATATTCATGCAGATAAAAAATCAGATGCAGGAAAATTATCTGAAAAGCATTACCTTGAAGTGACTCCAGTCAAATCAGAGATTTTAACATCAAAAATTGTAAGACCCGTGGGCCCAAGATATTATCAGACAGTAGTTGATGTAAAAATTTCAAAGTAATCTAATCTTCAGACGATATTGTTGCAGATGATGGTTTTGTGGTTGCCATAACGTAACCAATCCAAGCAATTACACTAAGAAATCCTCCGGCGAATATTAAAATTGATAATTGTAATACTATTGGGCTCCATTCAGATAACATCAACAGATATGCGTAAACAAAGAATGTTACAATGCACAAAAGGAATATTGTAACTCCTGTTCCTTTCCGTTTGTCCATCGTGATAAAATTATTTGTGATATATTTATTGGTTTGAACTATTTACCTAATTCAATTACCATAAGAAATGCATCCTCCCCGTCACGATAATACATGTTTAGTTGTTGTTTAATTACAAATCCCAATTTTTCATAGAGTCGTACGGCATCAGTATTACTACATCTTACTTCGAGATAAAATTCATCACATTTTTTCAGTATAATACCCTTTATCGATTCTTCAACTAGGAGTTTTCCGATTCCCCTTTTTCTGAAATCTTCAAGGACGGCAATGGAAACTACATGTCCTTTTTTTACAAATCCCAATTTCTTAAAATTAGAAAACCCATATTCAGTTTTGCACATAACATAACCAACATACTTTCCATTAATTTCTGCAACAATAAATGCCTCTGGAACTTCTACAAGTAAGCTTTCATAGAAATAATCAGAGTAATGCTCTGGAAGAGTTTTAAGATTTATTTCCATGATAGGTATTAGATCCCTTGGTTCTGCTCTACGTAGTATACAATCATCTACTTGTCTGAGAATAACCTGCATGATTACTTTAATCGATGGATGATATTTAATTTTATGAGATAGTATGTTCACAAAATACAAAAATCCCGCGTAAACACTTGCAATTTCAAGGTGTGCCTTTTGCAAGGCTACAAATTCTTCAATATTAAAAACACACATCTTCAAGGCTAACCCCGCAGAATTGGTTAGTTTTCGTCAAATATTTTGCTTCAGGCCTTTAAGTTATGGGTATTTACAGAAACTAATCATTGACTACAAAGCCATTTAATGGAAAGATATAGAGTTGATTAAGAATGAGTGAACCAAGTACTGAAAATGTAATATCACTAGTTTATTCAATGTTTAAGGTTATCAAATTTAATAAAGAAAATTACTCATTAGAATTTAAAATCGAGGATCGTGATTTTAATTCAAAATTTGAAGAATTGGCAAGAAAATTAGAAGATCTTAGCTATATAGGCAAGCTCGAAAAAATGGATAATGAAATTTACATTATCATTCAAAAATTTCCTCCTAGGAAGAAGCGAAAATTGGTAAGCTCATCATGGATTCCTAGAATACTGTTTACGGTCGTGGTTGTTTTTGTAATGATTGATGGATTTTATAGAACCAATTGGGTGAATGCGATAATAGAGATAGGGAAACCTGAAGAAATGGCAATAATTTACACAGTTTCTCTCTTGGGAATTCTGGGGATTCATGAATTAGGACACATGATTGCAGCTAAAATTCATGGATTAAAGACAACTTGGCCATATTTCATACCCGGAATTCCAGTATTGGGACTTCTTCCAACATTTGGTGCAATAATTATACCAAAAGGACCAATGATTAACAGGAAAATATTATTCGATATAGCCATAGCTGGTCCTATTGCAGGGTTGATAGTTGCAATAATTGTCTCATTATATGGTGCTTACACAGCACCAGTAATAGAACCAGATATTGCCCTACAGTTACATGAAGAAGGTAACTTAGCAAATTTCTCTTTTGGTGAACCGTTATTTTTGAAAGGATCACTTTCTCTATTTGGTAAAGGAGGACCTGATAGTGAGGTAATACTTACTCCTGTCTTATGGGCAGCATGGATTGGATTTTTTATAACATTTTTGAATCTAATGCCGGCATGGCAATTGGATGGCGGTCATATGGCAAGAACATTTTTTGGTGCAAAATGGCACAAATATTGTACTTATGGAAGTTTGGTACTTTTGGCAATAATTGGTTTTGAGGTAGCTGCATTAATGATCTTTTTCTTAAGTAGACGAGGCTTAAGTGCAAAACCTCTAGATGATATGTCACCAATATCAAAAAATCGTAAATTGGCGTACATTGGAATAATTGTTTTGGCAATTTTGTGTCTCCCAATTCCAGAACACATATGCTTACCATTTTCTAGGAATGCTTGTATTTTCTAAGTCAGATTAGCGAATTAACATTCTTGCACCGTCTGATATAATGGCAACTTTTTGTCTAGATCCTTGAGTTTTTAGAATGTAATTCATTGAATCTTTTATTCCAGATAGTGTAATTAGGTTTAATTTCTTTGCATAGAATTCTGGAAGGATTGAAACTAAACCAATTTGAAAATTTTGTTGAACTTCATTAAGAAATAACAAATCTTCCATGCCGCCTATGTACTTAGTTGGGTTCCGAAGCCTTTCATGAGATAATCTACCTTCAATGTATTGCTGAAGAGCATCTGATCCTAGACCATCCATACATTCTGCTATCAATATTGCAAGGCCTCCATTTTGTATGGCGTTTGAGCAGTTCCAAAGAGAGGAAAGGGATTTGCTCAAGGTGTCATTGCTAGATTCTTTTCCAGTACTGATTATCATTGATTTTTGTTTGCCAATATCTTGAATAGCAAATGATTCTAAAGTTTTGGTAAGAGAAAGAGTTTCTGAAGGATGACCAATTGAAAGGTCTATAATACCTTTAGAATTAGAAACAATTTCAATTCCTTGAATTTCAAAGTTATTTGAAAATTTTTTTGCCTCTTCAAGACTATCTGTAGGTTGTCCAGGGGTGGGGAAATTTCCTTTTCTTTTAGCATATGCTGAAAGCATATAATCCTGTCCAAATTTTTTGATTAATCTGGTAGATATTGTTTCATATCCAAACAATCCATCAAACTCCATTTCTGCCATAAAGACAAGATTAGGGTTTGAAAGCTCGTTGTTATCAAATTCATTAATGGAACTACCTTCTGGCATTCCGGCTTTTACTTTATTCATAATTTTTTTCTCAGTTAAAACATGAGGAAACGGAAGTGATTTTTGTTCGCATATAGTAAATAACGAAGAGATAATTTTTTGAATGGATCTTGAATTATGTAAAACCACTAAATCCATAGGTTTGGATAGATCAATGGAACTTAGCTTTTCCTTAATTGCCGAATCTTCTATCGTTGTCCCATCATTGTCAAATTTTTGCTCTAAATTCTCAGCCCTAATGTCTAAAACAACGTCAGTTATACCATAATTCAACCAAATCTCAGGCACAGTACTTTACTCAATACAAACCAAAATAAATCCAGTGAAGCTAATTTTGATGTGGATTTTGTAAAAGAGTTTTCAATCTTTTTGCATGAAAAAAAAATAATTCAATTTGGAGATTTTACACTGACAAGCGGTAAGAAGAGTCAATATTATGTGGACTTGAGACTAGTTCCTAGCTTTCCTCACCAATTTCGAAAGATGATAAAATATCTCCAAGGTGAAATAATCAAAGATATTGGATTAGACAAGTTTGACTCTCTAGTCTCGATTCCCACAGGAGGTTTGGTTATTGCTTCAGCATTGGCAATAGAGACAGTTAAACCGCTAATCTTTGTTAGAAGCAAACCAAAAGACTATGGAACATCAAAATCCATTGAAGGAAAAATCTGGGAAGGATTGAAGGTGTTAATGATAGATGACGTCGCCACAACTGGGGACTCGGTAGTAAACGGCATCAAATCCCTAACGGAAGCAAAAATCAAAGTAGAAGATGCCTATGTAATTGTAAATCGAATGGAAGGAGCCGAAGAAGCTCTAAAAAAACAAGGAGTTACCTTGCATTCTATTACAAATGTAATGCAAATTACCAAATCTTTGTATGAACAAAATCTTGTGGGAGATGACGTTTTACAAAAAGTGCAAGAACAAATTGGAATTAAATAATCATTGGCAGCTCAGACAAATGCCTTCAAATCACCATTCAGATATAACTCTGATTCTTCATTGCAGCCAATAAATTTTATCTTTAGTTATTTTAAAACTAATGGAATTATTATGGGCCCGAAGGGCTTCAGAATATTTTACTGTTAAAGTTTGATTCAGTTTAGGCATGATAATTTTATTTTTGTAGTATACAATCTATACAAACAACTATGAATTAAGTTTTTTATATTCTCATCCTCCCAAAAAATAATTTCAAAAATAAAACCAAAAGGAAAAATGGTTTAGAATCTAATATTATTCATCTGAATCTTGATCCTCTACCTTTTCAAAAGCCATATCATCTCTTTGACATGACTCACATTTTTCCATTAGACCAAATTCATTCCTGTACTCACCTTTTCCATCACATCTAAGACAAGTCAATATTTTCTAATTTGCTTAAGTGAGCATTAAGGTTTCATGCCTCAAATTCTTCCCAAAAAATTATTCATAATCAAGTAAAAATTTCACTTGGAATTAAGATCCTTTTCTCTTTATTTCAATATCTATTGTTGAAACATTTCTGGGTTTACCGTCTTGTGACTCTAATAATTCGGAATCAATTTTAATATCTCCGATAACATATCCGGCATTTTCTGTTTTGCGTGCGATGATTTGGGCAACGTCTACAGCACGTCCAATGCTGAGTCCTCTTGCTTTGATGTTGACAGCAGGTAAGTTTGCCAATTGAATTAGGGCAGATGTAACATATGCCATCAATGGTTTCTTACCAATGAAAACTGTGTCTCTTGTTTCGGTCGACATGTGGCTTTTGGTATTTAAAGATAATTTAAACCTAGGATAGATCTTTTGGTACGAAAAAAAATTCCCAAAAAATAATTTCAAATTAACATTTTCAATTAAGTGTTAATGCGTCTAGTTTTCATTTTCTTAATTCATTAAATGCCAATATGGACGCTCATAAAGTGTTCTACTGACAAGTTTGAGTCCTTCCCAA
>JADFOW010000021.1 GCA_022562615.1 Nitrososphaerota archaeon | reverse complement strand
AAATCCTGCCCCAATTGATGGCATATCCTAATGGTTTGTCAATTGCTTTTTCTAAAATGTCCCCTAGTTTTCCAAGAAATACATTTGCAGTTTGTGGAGTTAGCAGGTCGTTTAGCAATTTAATCCCAACTAACATTAGATGTCATCAGATAAATAATGGCCTGTCATCAACATGCCTACATCCATTCATTTTGTCCTAATACTATTTTACAATTAGATCCAAATCAAAAAAGACCTTTGCTAGGCAGTATAATTTGGCATAACTATTTACTCAAAAAAATCATAAATTATTTAATAATGACAAACCTTTGGATCAACACACAGATTGGTTCTATCCCAAACGAATTTTGGTATGTCAATTACCAAAAAGGATTAGCCACAAAAAGCAATCAAAAACCTCAATTTGAAAGCATAATGAAAATAGATATCTCGATTGAACAATTTCTTGAAGAACGAAATTTCAAAGTAACTTCGAAAAACGAAATAGAGGTTAATTTTGAAGGAACAGATAAGTTTTGTGAGTTTTATTAAGATATTCTAACAGATGCACGAAATTTTTCTTTTAATCTTCCTATTCTAGTTTTTATCTTAATATCCTGTATGTTCAGTTTGAACATTCTTCAAAAAATTCGCCATAACTTAAGGTATAATCATAAACTGAAAATTCTTCAGTCTGGTTTTTCAATTAAAGCCAAAGATTCAAAGACTATACTGACCAATTATTATGGTCGAGACAAAAACGTTTCCCTGATTAGTTGTTATCTTAACCTGAGAATCATGAGACATCCTCATATTTTGTCCTAAATCTAAAAGGAGGGTTACTACTCCACCGGATTGAATTACGGGAACTCCCTGAACAATGTCATAGTTTTTTCCTTCAATGTGGCGATTTACAATAATGTATTCATTGGGATGAGGTTTGTGTCCATCTCCAATCTTATCCCATTCTCCAATTTTTGTTTGTGGAACAAAAGAATAAACATTTCCGGCAAATCTTAATTCAGAAATAACCACAGGTTGAACAGAATTATTCTGAATGTAGATTGTAATTCGCTCATCAAAGCTCTTTTGTCCATCCACTATTCCACAGCAATTTTTAGCCAAAATTTCATTCCCATCATGCAACTTTAATTTATCCACATCTCTTACATCATATCCAAAAATTTTGATTAGTTCCACATTAGGAGAATTACTTATTTGATATGTATTGAAAGCCTCTTGAGAAAAAGCAAAAACAGTAGAACCACCAACAGTTGCAATTGCAACTAGAAGAAGAGTAGCTATGATTGGGGAAACTCCCCTACGACATTTTGCCTTTGAAATAATGAAAGTAACAGAATGAATATTTTTGCATAAAGAACTATACATAGAAATATAATTCGTAACAGTCTATATTACAAGTTGTAGTCCAATACCTGTACAACATGTCTCAAGTTATTTTTACATATTACAGCCTAGGCATTGACCATTTCAATTGAAAATAATTCAAAGCAATATCTTTTCAACTCTCATTCATCCCAACAATATAATTTTAATTAACCAATTTTAGGAAAACAAAAAATTTTGATGGGAATGTATTGGATCGTCTACAAATTTAATACATTTTCCACATTCAAAATGCATAGGCTGCCTACAATCAGGACATAGTTCTACTACTGATAGTTCATTTCCACAATTACGACAAGAGTCAATTCTCATTGAGAATTTGTACCTGGAATTTGTTTAAACACGTTTTCCCAATTATTGTCCTAATCTTATCCAAATTAATTACAAATTTTTTTTGGTTTACTTTTAAGTAGAACAAAAAATGAAATAGGAAAAATCCCTCAAAAATTGGGGAGAGGGCAGACATGATCTGATTCTGAGGGATTCTATAAATTGATTAAGGCTACAACGTTAATAGAGACTTTTCCAAATTATAACCAAATCATTTTAGCTTCCAAAAAATAATTCTAAAAAAAATAAAAAAGGGAAAGGAAAGAAAATTTTTAATTATTCTCTAGCCTTTTATTGTGCTCTTCCTACGTTCACTGGATCTATGCTACCTTCAGGTGTGCTACAAAGGCTGGCTCCACATACTATATCCTCAGTCGCTGATCCATAAGATTTTGGAGATACTTGGCCTGGGCTTCCCTCAGATTTCTGTGCAAATGCATCATCAACAAGTTCTGGTGCTAATGCTACCATTACTAGAGGTAAGATTGCAAACAATCCAATGTATTTTGTTATTTGTTTCATTGAATTAGTAGTTTGAAAATTTGTATAAGATAATTTTCCCAATTAAAGTCCTAATCTTACCCAGATTAAACCCAAACAAAATTAAAAGGTAATTTAGCTTTTTTACACTTATAAATTTAAATTAGTATAGAAAATTTTAATTTCCTTTTTTTGTAAACAATTGGTCATGATTTGGGAATTTGATTAAATTACAATAATTTAATACAAATTTAATGTTAAAACAAGAATCGGTAATTAAACAAAACAAGACCAAAACGGTGAATATGGATGTCTCTTACAATAATACAGTATTTGAGAAAAAATTAGATTTTGGAAAAAATGAGTTTATCTTACGGAGACGAAAATATCCAGATCTGAGATTTGCTTGCCCAAACTGTGGTACCCTTGATGTATCCATAGAATGGAAGCACTTTGATACGCTAAAGGGTCACTGCCTAGATTGCAAAATAGATTGGTACGAGGAGGATAAACAATGACTAAAACCCAATCTCAAAAAGAATTAAAATTCAAATTATTTGGAATACTATTCTCAAAACAAAAAGGTAATATCTACCTTAAATTTGCAAACCCGATAATGCTGGGAGGCGCCTGATATTATGATTCCTCAAAATACTACTGTCGTTACCAAGGATATGATAAAACAATTTGATGTGGAGCATATAGAGATGCAAAATGAATTCGAGAGGTACAATAGCTGGTTTAACCCCATTCAGTTTCAATTGATCGGTGCTATTGGTAAATTGAAACTCTTAACAAAAAAAAAATGGTTCAAATTTAGTCCCGTTGTGAGTATTACAAATTTGTTCGGAAGTCTATAAAGACACCTGAAACAGTTGTTTATCAATTAACCTGTAAACAGTTTGACATTGCTCACAAGTTAAAAACTGGGTTGGCAACAATTTCAACTCAACCTTTACGTTATCAGTTTCACATTTTGGACAAAATTTTCCAGTTCCCAACATAAACAAGATCGTTTAATCAGATTTAACACTTCATAACGTATCTACAGATTCAGATCGTTTGGAATTTCTTGATATCCAAGCATACAGTACTAGATTTAAAAAAACTTGTCACAGGTTCCACCAACACTTTATGACAAATCATCGGTTATGGATTCCACATTTATTACTGCCTTTAGCACTCCAATGAAATTCCCATCATCATCTATTATTCTAATGGCAATATCACTTGCATAAACGCCAGCACTTTCATCATACCCGCCTTCAGACAAAAATACACCATTTTGTTTTGCTTTCTGCCACCACATCTCATCGTCTTGTTTGTAATCAGTAGTTTTATGTGACTGTGCTATGTTTCCGCCATATTGATTGGTAACAAAGATTTCAGCATATTTGAATTGACTTTCGGATTTCTGATCAACATCCATTATTGAACGTAGTACGTCTGCTGCAGGATTATGAATCAAGTTGAATGAAACCGAACCTGGTACATTAGGATCACTTGATTGCCATCGTCCTTCAATCTGTCTAATTATTTCTTCAGGAAAGCCCGTTGCAGCAAACGAGGCATTAGATTCTGCAAGCGCTTGTTGAATTTGAGGAAGATTGACCAATTCACGGGATTGTTCTATTTTCATGTTAATCTCTGCTTGTAGTAATTGTAGATTATTAATCAGTATTTGATCATCATTTGTTTGAGAAGGAAGTTTTATCATTTCATTTTCAACAAAATATTCAATTGCATTGAGAAACTCTTTATCCGAAATTTGATCATTTACCCAAAATCCAACTGCGGTTTTTATCCATAAAGGGATTTGAGATTCCTCTTGGGCAGAAACAAGAGAAAACAATCCAACTCCAGACACTATAGTTAAAAAAATAACAAAAAGTATAGTTGGTTTTGATTTTTTCAACTTCTTCAAAATAGTCTACCTTGTAATTAAATTATAGTTATATAATGTATTTATTGATAATTTAAATTTGAAATCTACTTTTTCAAATTCTCAACCTTTCAAAAAATAATTAAAACCCTATCTGAATTAATCAGAATCTATGAGTTTAAGAATTGTTTATTCCATCTTTCAGACCAGGTGGCAATAAGATAAATCGAGAAAATTATAAATCCTAACCCCATTAAAATGCCTAAGATATTCAAAGCCTGTTCATTATTCTCCTCAAAACCAGAAAAATTTTCTAATTTTTCGATGCTATTTTCTTCAAAGGCCATACCCAAAATAAGACCTGTAACTATAATGCCAATTACAAGTTGAGGGACAAATACATATAGCAAATATTTTTTGAGTTTTTTGATTCTGTAAAAAGCCCACAAATCCAAAAAGGGAACAAAAACAACAAAGATAATTTGCCACAGTATACTTACAGGTCCTTTTGCTGGCATACCATTATCAATGAATTTAGAGTTAATTATAATATAGATTTTTTTCTTTTAAATGGAAAACAAATATTTAGAATCCATCATCAGTACTAAATATCATTGGGTGCTGTACCTTCAAGGGATGAAATAACAATCGGAGTAATGGTCCAGATAGTACAAAAACAAGATCAACGTACAGGAAAATTGACTGAAGGTCTAGTTAAAAGAATTTTCACTTCGAGTAAATTTCATCCCCATGGAATTAAAGTTGAATTGGAAAATGGAATAATAGGACGCGTTCAAAATATACTAGATTAATCTAAAGGTTTTATCGACTATAAACTCCGTTTTACCACAAAATCTAACAATTCTAAAAGCTCCTTTTTAGCTGGG
Source organism: Nitrososphaerota archaeon (assembly GCA_022562615.1). Lineage (GTDB taxonomy): Archaea > Thermoproteota > Nitrososphaeria > Nitrososphaerales > Nitrosopumilaceae > Nitrosomaritimum. The sequence goes on along the minus strand of JADFOW010000021.1, from coordinate 17,112 downwards.
CCAGAATATTTTGATAGCGACTTTTCTGCACGTTCAGCATATTTTAGAGCCTGATTCCTAACATTTTTCTCGATTCCAAGGGCACGAATTATGTCTACTGATTTTTTAAGATTACTTTTGGAAGCTTTTTGATTCCCAAATGCTTTCAAGATTATTTTTTTGTTTTTACCCTTTGCTGATTTTATTGCCATTAGAATTGGAAGAGATTTTTTTCCTTCTCTGAGATCATTTCCAACAGGCTTTTTGGTAATCATCGGATCACCCATCACTCCTAGTAGATCATCGGTAATTTGAAAAGCAATCCCTAAATTTTTTCCAAACGATGATAGATTTGTAATATCTTTCATTTTGTTGGTTGCACAAATCGCTCCCATGGCACATGAGACATCAAATAACGCTGCAGTTTTTTTACAAATCATTTTAATATATTCGGATTGGGATGGAATTTTTTTTCCTTCAGCCATTTTTATATCAAGCAATTGACCCTCACAAACCTCAACACATGCCTTTGCAAGTCGAGAAATTAGATGGGTGGTAGCCTTATCGGGTAATTTTGAATCTGAAATTATTTGATATGCTTTAGAAAATAAAACATCTCCTGCCAGTATTGCTACAGGCATTCCAAATTTTTTATGAACCGTTGGTACACCATGACGCATCTCATCATTATCCATAATGTCATCATGAACTAATGTGAAATTATGAATCATCTCAACGGCGCTGGCAGCAAGCATCGCATTTGATGTCTTACCTCCCAAAATTTGACAACTTTTAATTACCATATATGGTCGAAGTCGTTTTCCCCCATTAGCTATAAGATGACCGGCAGCATCATAGAGCATTTTAGGATTTCCCTTTAATTTTATTTTTAGATACCTGTTTACTATTTTAGCATTTTTTTCAATTGGTTTGGTTTTTTTCAATCTACCAGTCTCCAATTACCATCTGGGAAATGAACTTTAATTGCTTGTTGAAATCCTTCATGCATTTCATTATTCATCCATGATGATAAAATATTTTCATATTTTTCCAACATTGGTTTTTCTGATTTATCGAGCAATTCTAGGGCTATTATCATCCAAGGACAATAAATTTTGGGATTGGTTTTCAAATCAGAAAGTAAATCTTTAGCTGAGATCCATTTGATCTCATCGATTTCCCCCTTTATTTGTCTAAATTGAGAAGAATCATCTGTAATTCCAATTAATGTTCCACAAATTTCGTTTTCAGAGCCTACATCTTTGTATGGGACATGATATTCAAATTTGAACAAATAATCCAGTTTACATTGAATTCCTAATTCCTCAGGTATTCTTCTTTCTCCAGAGGACAAATAGGTTTCAGATTCTCTAGGATGGCTAGCAACAGTCCCATCCCAATCATCAGGCCATAACATCTTCTCTTTGGCTCTTTTGGTTAAAACAAGTCTTCCATTTTTATCAAAGATCAATGCTGTAAATGCTCTATGTAATATACCGTTGGGTAAATGACACTTTACTTTTTTTTCAGTACCAATTGGATTATCTTTCTCATCAACTAAAATCAAATATTCTTCAGACATTTCTTTTTCCCCTAAACAGAGTCCCATCAAATTTTCTATTGTTAATGGCTTTCACAATTCTTTCAGGTTTGTTACCGTTTACAAAAAATACATTCGTTCCCATCTTAGCAATTTTTGCAGCTTCTTCTACTTTTCTAGTCATACCACCAGTAACATCCATGGTATTATCTGAGATTGTAGGTCGTTCATCTTTTAATTCATAAATCAATTTTTTTGTTTTTGGATCGGAGTATAGCCCATCTTCATTTAGGGCAAAAATACTTAATCTTGGTCTTAGAATTTTTGAAAGGTGTGTCATAATTTTATCTCCTGACAAGATGTATGTTTTATTCTGACCATACCAAAGTGCATCTCCAAAAGTAACAGGAATTAAACCTGAACTAGCGATTTTTTTTATCTCTTCTACTTTTTTTCTTATGGGTTTGTTTCCAACCATAAAATCAGAGGGTGGCAAACAATATGGATTTAATTGATTTTTTAAAAGCGCATCCAAAATTATTTTATTTAACTCAATCATTGAATTTTTTACTATTGATACTCCTCTTGTATCATATTTTCTTGGTTTTGTATGCATGTCATATTTGACAGACCAATAATGACCAAAAGAGCCACCGCCATGAACTATTATCATAGGTTCATCAATTTTCTTTAAATTCTTAGCAAGATTTTCTATGGTTTTTTTCCTCGGTGATAGAGGTTTTTCCTTATTGGTGATAATTGAGCCTCCTAATTTGATTAGGATCATGCTGTCACCAAATATTTAGTCCATTAAAAAGTATCCAATCCTCTAAAATCGATTTTTACAGAAAAGCACTCATAATCATTTTTCCTTAATTGCTGAATGGTATCTTCCATGTTGGTTTCATCGGTTAAAGCAAAAATACATCCTCCAACTCCTGCACCTGTAATTTTTGCACCAAATGAAGATTTGTTTGCAAGTTCAATCATGTTCCTTAATTTTGCATTTGATACTCCAATTAATTCAAGATATTCCTGATTTTTTATTATATTGATACCTATGCCCTTCAAATCATTTTTCTTTAGACAAACTAAGACATCGTTTATCAAATTATTCTCCTCGTTACAAATCTTGGAAAATCTCTCTTCATTTTTTTCTTTGAATTGGTTTACATTTGAGACCACTTCTTTGGTATAGTGCGCAATTTTTGAATTTGCGATAACCAGATGAAATTTAGCTTCAGAGTCTATCTTTGAATGACCAGTTTTTTTATCATATTGCATAATTCCTCCAAAAGTGCAAACTGTACAATCAGCACCAGAAGTGTTTGGGAAAATTGTTTTTTCTGCTTCGATTGCCATTTGCAGAATTTCTTCTTTAGATTTTTCAATAAACACTCCTGAAATAGCAGCTGCACCTGCCACACAACATGCAGAAGATGACCCTAGTCCAACTCCTATCGGAATTTCGGAGTCTATGGTAATTTCCATTCCTGATTTTTCATCGTATTTTTGAATCATCTTATCTGCCAAAAAATAAAATGGTCTTAACTGAATGTCTACTTCGGTAAGTGGTCTTTTGGGTGCCGAAACCAGATTTCCAATGCTTGACTTTATCGAAATTTTATTCTCTGATATTGTTTTTGCTGTAATTGTAATTCTTTTATTGATTGCACAAAGAATGGCTTTAACTCCATAAACTACAAAATGCTCTCCAAAAAGGATTATCTTTCCAGGTGCAGAGGCTGTGGATTTCAAGTGAAAACTATGGATCCATATCCAACAACAGAACTCATATCTCCAGTCACATCTCCACTTGTAGCATATTTGAGTAATTCTCCCTTCATGGCGCCAAGATCTTTGCAGGCAATAATTGTTGAGGCTATTGCTCCATATCCGCACGCTGAAACTTTCCTTTTCTGTAACACATCATAAAATTTGTCTACATCCATTTCCAATATTGGTTCAATCAAGGCCATGTCTTGTTCATGGGCAAATTCATTTGGTTCATAATGTGTAAAATCAGAAGACCCAATTATCATAGCATTTTTTTTCCTTGCAATTTTTGCAATTGCCAATCCTACATCCTTTGCTACTTCCTTACTCTGATTAACCAAAGATATGGGTAAAATTTTGAAATTAGAAAAGGTATTTTGTAAAATGGGGATTTGTACCTCTAAACTGTGTTCTCGTGTATGTGAAAAATAATCTGGCTCTATAGTTTTTGATAATCGAGAAATTTCTTCTGCTGATTCTGAATCTACTTCTACATTACCAAGTGGCGTTTCCCATTTACAATCTTTCATTGTTGCAACACTTCGTCCAATCCCCCAGTGGTTTGGACCAATAATTATGAACAACTTTGGTGATTCTGATGATATTGAATAGATAGAATGACATGCAATTGGTCCAGAGTAAACATAACCTGCGTGCGGACAAATGACTCCAAAAATTTTATTTTTAAACTCTTTTGGAGGTTTCTTCCCTGGTCCAAATGGATGTAAAAAACAATCTTCTATTAGTTTTGTTAGTTTATTTTTTTCACTGGGATAGAACATTCCGGCTACTGCCGGTGTCCTAACTTGCATTACTCGATTTCCTCTTCCGTTATCTTCGTTTCAAAATCATCGATTTCATATTTCATCGATTCGTCTTCTTTTAATTCTCCTCTTTCTATGAGAATTTGCCGAACCAATAGCCAATAAACAGTGGCAATTGCTTTTCTTCCTCTATTGTTTGCTGGTATAATAACATCTAACTGCGATGTAATGTTATCTGTATTTGAAATTCCAATAATTGGTATCCCTGCATTGGTTGCCTCTATTATTGCCTGTACGTCTACCTGCGGATCAGAAATTAAGACCAATTTTGGCTCGATATAATAAGGCAAAGAAGGATTTGTCAGAGTTCCTGGCAAAAAACGTCCTAGTAATTTTTTAGAACCTAGCATTTCGCAAAATTTCTCAATTGGAGTATCTGCATACTGTCTTCCTGAACAAACAATTAGGTTTTCTGTTCCAACACGATTGATGAATTTTGCAGCAGTTATAATTTTTTTAAGAGTAATATCAAGATCAAGCATGTAAAGTCCTTCAGGACTTGCTTTTGTAATGAAGGGTTTCATGAATTTTGTTTTAACTTGAGTTCCAACCCTAATTCCTGTGGAAAGCACCTTCTTTTTAATGTCCGTAGACCCTGCCTGTTGACTCATAGCGATTTTAAATCTCAACCATACCGCGTATTAAATCATGCTCTGATAGACGTATAAGCTCATTTAATTTTGCTATTCTTTCTCCGCCAACTATGCCTACCTTGAGCATTTTTGACTTTGTTGCTAAGCCAATATGAGAAATATGTGAATCAGTGGATTCACCCGATCTATGCGATGTGATAAGTTTTACATTGTTATTATTTGCAACTTCGGCAAATTCTAGAGCATCATAGAGACTTCCAGCTTGGTTTACTTTGAGAATTGTAGCGTTACAGGATTTTGATTCAATTACCTTACTTAAAATGCCCTTGTTTGTAACAGTAAGATCATCTCCTACCACAAGAATATTTGGAAACTTCCTTGTCAATTCTGCCATGTCATCAAAGGCTTCTTCGTGAACTGCATCTTCGGCATAAATTAATTTGTATTTTTTAATAATGTTTGTAACAAATTCGATTTGTTTTTCTGGCGAATTTTCAAACCCAGCTCTATTATAAAGATATTTTTGCTTTCCTTCATCCCACTGAGTTGATGATGCAAAGTCTACTCCCAAAGAAACTTCCTTCCCTAATGTAAATCCTAAATTTTCAATGGCCATTACTGAAACTTCGAGAGCTTTTTCATTGTCTAATTTTGGAGCCCAACCCCCTTCATCTCCTCTACCATTTGTAAAGTTTAGATCCTCTTTTTCTAGAATTTTGCGTAATTCTTTGTGCACAGATAGATTGGTTTCTATTGCATCTCTGATTGTTTTTGAACCAGTCGCACAAATTAATATTTCTTGTATGTCTGGCGTACCAGGACCTGCATGGGCTCCTCCTCCTAAAATATTTCCTAACGGATATGGAAATTTGAAAGAAGATTCAGAGGATAATGTTTGAAATAAAGGTTGGTCCAATGATTTTGATGCTGATTCCATAGAGGCAATAGTTACTGCAAAAGCAAGCGCACCTCCAATTTCTGAATAATTAGGGGAATTATCTAAACTTCTTAGAGTGTCATGAATTGATTTTAAATCTGATACTTCTAATCCTATAAATTTCTGAGAATTATCATTTAATATTCGAAGACTTTCCTCTGGCTTTTCATTTGGAAAATTAACTACCTCATATTTTCCCACACTAGCACCAGATGGAGCACATACTCTTCCAAGAAATTTGTTATCAGCAATTACGTCTACTTCAATTGTTTTACTTCCTCTACTGTTGTAGAGAAGACATCCGTCAATAGATGTAATCTTTGGCAATCTATTCTAGCTCAGATTGGACTTCTTGGTGTCTTTTATGAATAGCTTCATAGAATGGAATAACTTGCTGAATTGTTTCAACTGTAGTTAATAGCATTCTTCTACAACAATATCTGCTGATTCCTAAGGAATCTAAAACCTTGGCTGGATCTTCTCCAGATTTTACTTTAGTTTGATAATCTTCAAATTGGTCTGCAATAAGATTTCCACAAGTAAAGCATCTTACAGGAACTAACATACGACCGAAAAAGTAATCAAGGATTATAAAAACCATGCAAGCAAATTTTTCTGCGGGTGTCGCCCAGCCTGGCCAAAGGCGCTAGCTTGAGGGGCTAGTCTCTCAGGAGTTCGTGGGTTCAAATCCCATCGCCCGCATACTGATCTTTTCACCAGAAATTGTTTATTTTTTTAATTTCTCTAATGCTATAATTAATTCAGATCGTCGCTTCTCTTCTGTAATTGCGCCTCTTACATCTTCTACCAAAATACGATCAACATCAATCTTTCTTCTTGCCTCTTTTACCACTTTGTCATACATAGAAAATGGATACAAATGAAGATACAAGTTTTCCATTACATCAAATACATTCAAAGCATCATTGATATCACCAGTTCGGATTTTATCTAAAATCCTTCTCTTCAATTCTCCAACGCAGTCTAATAATCCTAAAACATAAGATTCCTCCAATACCTTCAATTTCTTATCTGACGGAATTTCTCTTCCTTCAACTATTGCGAGGAAACATGTAGCTTCTACAAACTCTTGTTCTGAAGTAATTAAGTAACGTCGTAAATCAGAAATTGCTTTTTTTCTATATTTTTTTAACAACAAATCTGCCTGAGATAGATTTTTTTTTGCTGTTTTCAAATCTCCCTTATGAATAGAAATGATTGATCTACTACAGAGTATTATTATTTCTCGTGTATTTTTTAGCAAGAATTCTCTGTTTTCTTGAATATTTGATAGTGATTTTGAAATTTTATCTAATGATGACTTTACATTTTTTAAGGTCATTCTTGAATATGAACAAAAACTAGGATAAAGCCGTTTGCAAAATAAGAATTTACCCATTTTTCATAACTATTACTCAAAATTTCTACTGATTATTGATCAGAATCAATCCTGCTTGTCCCTTATTAGCAAAAAATATTCAAGACACGATCGTGAATAAAATCAGCTTTCCAAAACTTTTACCAGTAGTACTAGTTATAGTGGCAGGTTCACTTATTCTGCCTTCAATAAATAACGAGCAAACAGCCTTTGCAGAATCTAATACAGAACCAACTATTTTAGTTTCTGACACATTGAAAAAAAATCCATTAGCAATGAAAATAATTGCAGAAATGGAGTCACAAAAGCTAAAATACAAACAACTCTCTGAAGGAAAACTACCAGAAATTCCGTTAACAAAAAAACAAATTGAAATAGAAAAAAACAAGAAAATTTCAGAAGAAATACTTCAAGAAGATCTTAAATCGATGGAAAAAAAATACCTAGACTTTACACCAAAAAATGCTTTTGAAAAATTTATCTCAAAATTAAATTCGACATATCATGGAATTTTCTGGGATCAATTTGATTATCTAAATGCAAAGGTACAACTTGCCTTGGCAGCCAAAAATCAAGTTTTAGAAAATGGAGGATCGTTATATGAAGCTCAACAAGAATATTTCAAGTACGCATCCATGCCAAGACTTGAAATGATAAGCTATATCCAAGAACTCAATATAAAATATGGATTTGCAGATTCGCAAATTCAGTCAAACTTTGATGCAAACGGAAAACTTCCAAGGTTTGAAGATGACAAAGATGCTCCTTGCTATGGCTGTGAAAACAAAGTTACAACCCCAAGTAATAATATTGATATTGATCCAAAAGCAGAAATTAAAATCCTTCAGGAGAAACTATCAAATTTAAGACAAGAATTTCTAAATTCTAATGACATTGAAGAGAAAAAATTTCTAGTCAACTCTCTAAATGATACGGTCAAAAAAATTCAAAAACTCACATATCTCTAAAAATTAAATTTTAATCATAATTTGAAATTATTTTTTGGGAAGGATGAGAATTTGAAAATGAGAAAACCAGGATGTTTAAACAAAGTAGAATCCACCTAAGCCTCTATAAGAGTAAGGCTAACTGATTTGGATTTTAGGTAGTCTTCAAAAAGACACACGTTAGAGCAATGAGTGAGGAGAGAATCTTCCATTAATTTTCCACAATTTTGACATTCCCCTTTCATTACAATTTTGTGGTTTTTCGTAATAGGTAAATCTTGAAAAGGCTTATTCGCAAAAATTTTGATTTGTTCGTCTTGAACTTTCTCCATTCTTGGTAATTTCCCACGCAGGTGAGCATATGCATTTTTCCAGAATGTTTCTGCATGAAATTTTCTTATCTCCTTTGATGTTGGTTTTGATGGCCGTATCTCTTCGTTAGATATTATAGATGAGGACTGTAGTGTAGGGGGTTCGGAGGGAGTTTGATTCTGAATTGTGTCCTCTTTAGCGGCCTTTGCCTTCTCCTCAATTTTTGTTTGTTGGACAGGCAAGGTCGTCTTGAAAGGTGTGGTAGGAGTGATTACAGTGGATTTATTTGCAAAATTTTGGTTAATTGCTAAGGCGGGATTTAATATTATTTCACAAAATTCAATGCATTCTAGTTGAAGATTTGTCATAGATTGTTGATATTGGGAGATAGATTTGCGGAGTTCGTTGAAAAATTTGTGAACATTCTGTTGATATATAGAATCCAGATTATTCGATTCTTGCGGAATTTCCTCTTCCACACCCATATTTTATCAGACTTTTTTAAAAATAGATTGAGAATGACTTGTAGATTCTTTAGTCGTATCTTTTTATGTAGAATAGATTACCATGGAATTTTTCAGGTAACTCTCAATTCTCAAAACTTCAAGAAACAACACAACTTTATGCGTAAAAGAGGGGCGTTCTCTTTTTACTGACAGCCGATAAACTCGGTAACACTTCAAAATGTAATTTAGATTCTAAATTCTTTTTTTCGTAAAATTGGTTATTTTTAAGCCTATTTTACACTTAAAACGTATTCTCAAGGCTCTTATTTTACGTCTATTTTTCATCTAATCATGGAAATATCTGTGGATCAAATGTATCAAATAGAAAATAACGGACATAATATGGGATTTTTGAAAAAATTCATGATGGAAAATGCTGGAGCAGCTTCGGTTAGAAGGCTGGTAGAAAAACTCGGAAATCCAGAATCAAAGAATATTTTGATTTTTGTTGGTATGGGAAATAACGGAGGTGACGGCTTGGTAATGGCAAGGCATCTATCTGGTTATGGTTCAAAGGTAACTGTCGTTTTGCTTGGCCTTTCTGAGAAAATCAAAACTGAAGAGAGCAATTGGAATTGGTCTATCCTAAAAAAAATGCCTTCTGTGAAATTGATTTCTGGGGACCCAACTAGTTTTGATTTTAATCCTGATGTTGTCATTGATGGAATTTTGGGTACTGGGATTTCAGGTGAGATAAAAGAACCTTATGCATCTGCAATAAATTACATAAATGGATTGAAATGTTTCAAGTTTGCAGTAGATGTTCCATCTGGATTAAATCCTGATACTGGAGAAACTGCAAACATTTGCGTAAAATCTGACATGACAGTTACATTTCATAAAATGAAAAGAGGTATTCCAAAAAGAAAAGATCTTACGGGAGAATTGTATGTCGAAAAAATTGGAATACCACCAGAATCTGAAGAGGGAGTCTTGTGAAAGTACATCAAATTCAAGTTGGAAATATGCAAAACTTTACCTATGTTGTTGAAGATGATGATACCAATGAAGGAATTGTATTAGATCCTTCTTGGGATCTTGATAAGATTCAGCAAGTAATCACTAGAAATAACTTGAAAATAAAATACATAGTAAACACTCACCATCATTTTGATCATACTCTGGGAAATGAGGCATTGGCAAAATCCACCGGTGCCAAAATCATTCAACATGAGGCCTCTGAACTACAAAACGACATTACAGTAAAAGATGGAGATGTAATTAATTTTGGAAATTCAGAATTACGTGTGTTGCATACGCCTGGACATTCTAAGGACAGCATTTGTTTGATTGGTGATGGGAAAATTTTCTCAGGGGACACACTTTTTGTGGGTAATTGCGGACGAATTGACCTGCCTGGAGGCAGTGCAAAAGAGCTTTATCATAGCCTTTTTGATGTATTATACTCTCTAGATGAGAATCTCACGCTTTATTCTGGGCATAATTATGGGACATCTGCCACCTCAACTATTGGTAAGGAAAAAACAACTAATCTCGTAATGCAAAGAAGAACAGAAGAAGAATTTCTTGATATGATGGGACAGTGAAGTGATTGAATGATTTTGAATTATTTGGCAATATCAAAAAGGCTGAAAATTTTATAGACAGAATTAAAAATGGAAATTTTTTATTTTCATTTGTAATTTCATACACTGAAACATGTGAAATTCCAGGAATAACTTTTGCTGGAGCGGACAAGGATTCTATAAAATTTACTCCTCCTGCAGATGCTGAATATCTATACTATGGTAATTGTAAAACAATTGATAAAATTCCAATGACGCCAGATGGAAAACCCACTCCTGCACTACTCACTAAAGTAGCACTTGAATCCTCCAGCATTCCACATATTGTAATTAATGCTGGTAGTAAAATTTCTCCACAATTACCTTTTATTCAAACAGGTTTATCTCCAGGAAAAAATATTTCAATAAATCCTGCAATGACTGATTCTCAAGTTTCTCAAGCAGTAGATTATGGACGAATTGTAGGGAGAACTTTGGCATCGATGACTGATTGTATGATTATTGGTGAAAGTATTCCTGGAGGAACAACAACTGCACTAGCAGTGCTACTGGCTTTGGGATACAAAGCTAAAGTAAGTTCAAGTATTCCAAACAATCCTGTTATTCTAAAAAATCAAATTGCAAGTATGGCATTAGAGGGATTAGATTCGGATAATCCATACAGTATAGTTGCAAAGGTTGGTGATCCAATGATTCCTTTTGTAACTGGCATGCTGAGCTCTGCTTCTGAAATCAATCCCGTTATGTTAGCAGGAGGAACACAAATGACAGCCGTTTTAGCGTTCGCCTCTAAAATTGGATTTAATGACAAAAACACAGCCATTGGAACAACATGTTATATCTCAGACGATGAAAGTGCAAACTTCAAAAATCTTGTATCTGAAATAGCTGATATTCCAGCCATAGCCGTAAATCCTCATCTAGAAAACTCAAAATTTCCTGGATTAAGGGCATTTTCAGAAGGATTTGCAAAGGAGGGTGTAGGAGCTGGTGGAAGCATAATTGCCTCTATGCTAAAAACAAGAATTGATCATTCAAAATTTTTAGAATTGGCTGAAAAAGAATATCACCGAATATTTACTTCACTGTAACTGATTTTGCAAGATTTCTTGGATAATCAGGATCCGTATCTTTTTCAAGCGCTGCATAATATGAAAGCAATTGAATCGGAATAGTTTCTGAAATAGGATAAGTTAATTCATTTGCTTTTGGGATTTTTATCCAAAAGTCATACATATCACTATTTTTATTTGAAATTCCAATTATTTTGGCACCACGTGCTTTGATTTCCCTAGCGCTTGTCAAAGTGTCTTGATAGGTTGAATCTTCTGGATTAATAATAATTACAAAAACATTAGAATCCATTAATGCAAGAGGTCCATGTTTTAATTCGCCTCCGGCAATTCCTTCTGCGTGTATATAGGTAAGCTCTTTAATTTTTAATGCTGATTCTATTGCTATTGGATAATGTATTCCTCTTCCGAGAACATAGATATCTGATATTTCTTTAATCTTATTAGCAATTTTCTTGATATTGTTATGTTCTTCAAGGATTTTTGATATTGAAGAGGAAATTTCTTCAAAGTTAATTTCAACTTTTCCATCTGTTAGTTCTTGAATAATTTTATACAAAATAATTAACTGTGATGTAAAACTCTTAGTGGCAGCAACTCCTATTTCTGGACCACAATTCATTCCAATTACTATATCTGATTCTCTAGCCAAAGTCGAGGTTAGCGAATTGATTATTGATATTATTTTACAATTGGTTTTTTTTGCAATATTGACAGCTTCTAACACGTCCGCACTTTCTCCGCTTTGTGATAGAGCAATTAGTATCGAGTTGGGCTCTATACTATCTGGGGAAAACTGTAATTCACTTGAAATTATCGACTCGGTTTTTATTTTGGCATATTTTGAAAGGAGATATTTTGCTATTAACGAAGCATTATAACTTGTTCCGCTGCCTGTGAAATAGATATTTTTAGCATGTTTTAGGAGATCAGCGACCTCTTTAATTGCCTCTTTTGTATTTTCGCCTGCCCTGAAAATTGTTTCTGACTGTTCAGAAATTTCTTTCAAGGTAAAATGTGCATAATCTCCCTTGTAGACATCTGCAAATTCTTTAGAAACCTTAGTTATCTGATGCTTTATTTCCTTTCCATTAAAATCTAAAATTTGCATCTTATCTTGATCAATTAAAACAAAATTTCCATTATCAATGTAAATTACATCATCTGTCTGTTCGATAAATCCCAATACATCGCTTGAAAGAAAGTAATTTTTCTCCCCTACCCCTATGATTAATGGCTCATGGAATCTAGCTGCTGCTAACTGACCATTATCAAACATTGCAATAAAAGAATAATGGCCCCTTAGTTCCGAAATTGTTTTTATCATTGTATCTTTAACATTTTTTGAAATTTCATAATTTTTTTGTAAAAGATTTGCTATAACTTCACTATCTGTTTCGCTTTGAAAATCATATCCTTCTTTTTTCAAATCATCTTTTAGCTTTTCAAAATTCTCTATAATCCCGTTATGTACAATTGCAATTTTTCCTGAATTGCTTGAATGTGGATGGGCATTTGCTTCGGTAACTTTTCCGTGAGTTGCCCATCTGGTATGGCCTATTCCAATTTTTCCAGGTAAATTCTCAAGATGAACTTCCGAGTTTACTTTTTCAACTTTTCCGACTCCTTTCTTTAATTCAATTCGATTATTGGATTCGGTTGCCACACCAACGCTATCATATCCTCTATACTCCATTCTTCTAAGTCCTTTGACAATAATGGGAGCAGCGTTATCATCTCCAGAATAGCCTATAATTGAGCACATAATTGATTTACCTGTAAATATTGGGTTATTTACTAATTAGTTTGTTTTTGTGATAAATCGGTCGAAGTATTTTCGCTCTTTGTCTCAGGGACTTGTACCGATGAAGTTTCAGGTTTATCTTCGACTGTGTTCTCAGTTGTATTTTCATCTTCTTCACTAGTCTCCACTTGAGAATCTTTAATTTTTTCTAAAATTTCTGGGATTTTTGATTCTGGTGTAAAGCGAATATTCTCTTCTTCGACGGCAGTTACGGTATATGAAGGAATGTCTACCACCCTATCGCCAATCATTATGTGGCGATGAACCACTGCCTGTCTTGCTTGATAAGGTGTTTTGAATCCAAATTTCTTAAAAACCAAAGTTTGTAATCGTCTTGTTAGCAAATCTGTTACTTGAAGATTTAAAACGTCATCTAAAGTTGCATCACTACTTACCAATCCAATTTTCGCTAAGGATTTCATTAAAATTGGTTCTTTTTCTTCTCGGACATCTTGTTCTAAAGCTAGTAATGACCTTGCTTGTTTTCTCACACTAGATAATTTTGTACGTGCTTTCCATAATTCTCTTTTTGTTCTTAAACCAAAGGTACCCAGAGTTTTCAACTCTTCCATTTTCAAATCATAATTTAGCGGCCTTTTTGGTTTTCTCCAAGCTCTTCGTGGATATTTAGGATCTCCCATTTATTTCGCCTATTCTTTTTTCTCCGCTGGTGCTGTTGTCTTTTCTGTTGTAGGTGCTGTTGTCTTTTCTGTTGTAGATGCTGCTTCACCAGTTGGAGCCGCTACGGCTTGTGGTGCAGATGATTTCACTGGAGATATTTTTCCTCCTTTGGCAACACCAACAGCTCCACCTTTTCTACCAGTACATCTAGTTCTTTGTCCTCTTACTTTTAGTCCAAAAATATGACGATATCCTCTCCAACTATTGACGATTCTCTCTCTCTCAATATCGTTTCTTAGGGTAAAGTCAACATCGGAAGTTAAAAGATGTATGTCCTTTCCGGTTTCAACGTCTTTCCTTCTGTTTAAGAACCATGAAGGAAAATTTGCAGAACTTGGATCGGTGATTAACTTTTCGATTGCCTGTGCCTCAGATTCAGTCAAATACCCAACATTAGAATCGGGATTAATTTTTAAGGTATCTAAAATGGCTGTAGCAAAATTGTATCCAATTCCTTTAATCTGAGTTAATCCAATTACGATCTTCTTTTCTCCAGGAATATCATTTCCAACTATCCTTATAATGTGATTATATTCCTGACTGCTCAAGTATTCAAAGATTCCAAATCCCCCCGATAAAAACCATGCTAGGCGTCAATTTATTGTGTTTAGATAAAAATGCCATAAAAAATTATATTTTCTCAGTTTCTTTTATGGTGAATCCTAACTTTGTAATTATTTCAAAATAATTGGTCTCTGTCCTTTTGTCTAAAAAGTAGATTTTTTATTTTCCTCAAGTGGTGGCAGTTATGCCCACAAATTTATCTAAAGTCTGAATCTTTTACCCAATTTGTGCCTTGTATATTCCATTGGTTACATTTACAACATTTTTTTATTCCACTTCTGGCTTCTACATCTACACAGAAGCAATGAATTCCTTTACCAGAAGGATCTTTAATACACAATTTCTGCAATAATGACTAAAGTGTGATTTTCTTTATATGTTAATGTAACAATTTAACTGATTTGAAAGTTTTATTCCCGAATGGATTTTTCAATACATTAGAAAAGTTATTAGTTGACCATGGATCGAAGAATACAAATGAATAATTCCTATGATCGAGATAAGGTAGTCGATTGTATGTTCGACCCAGTTACTTCTTCGATAATCGCAGAATTAGAAGATGGAGAAAAAAATTCTCAATATTTAGCAGAAAAATCATCCATATCTGAAAATGAGGTTCGTGAAAGACTTTCTTATCTAATTGGTCACAATTTTATCCTTGAAAAACAGATTGGTGAACAATTAATATTTTCTGCAGATGTTGACAAACTATCTCTGGTGGTAGAAGATGGTGAAAATTTTGATGCAGCTATTGAGGGATTAGAAAAAATGGATAGTTTTCTTAACTGACTGATTTTCTGCGATTAAATGCTATAAAGACTGCCAACCCTAACATTCCAATCAAACCGAAAACAAGTATGGATATAGAGATAAATGGTAATGATCTCTTCCCTGCATCTGGTTCTGGTCCAATAACTCCAAAGATCTTTACTTTTTTCCCATCATTTTCAATCGATAATTTATAGGCGCCAGATGTTGTAACATCAAACAATCCCTCAAATGTTTCTTCGTTAATGGATTGAGATTCTATTATTGTGTTAAACGGATCTAAAATATTTACAGTAACTGTTCCACTTTCAAAATCAATTATTTGTACGGCATAAATTCCTGTTTGGGTTACAGTATGATCTAATTCTACTTCGACAATCAAATCTTGTTCCGATCCGACGTTTCCATCACCTTGGCTTAGATCTTCAAAAATTAGATAACTTCCGTAAAATGAAAGAATAATTCCTATTCCTATTAAACCTGCAAAAGCAACTAAAAGAAGGCCTGATTTTTTCACTCTTTTCGAATAAATATTCTTTAGTTTAAACTTAGTTTTTTCTGATTTTTAGATTTTAATTTTATTTAACAAATTTAGACTAAGGAAACAAATTTAGCCTAAGCTAAATTATAAATATCCAATTTTGTCACAGTTTAGTGTCTTTGAAATTCAGTCGATCATCTATTTTGGTGTTCATTTTACTTGTATTGTTTGGAATTTCAGCAGCTTTAGTTTTTCCAACAATTTCTGACGCTCAATCAGAACAAAAAACGTTGGTAACCCATACTGGAGGTATCATTACAACAACAGGGGAGATAATTGATCCTGTATACAGCACATTACTTGATCCTGAATATACCGAATCTACTGTAGAATTTGATCCCATGAAGTTTTTACGAGAATTCAACTATGGAAAAGTCTCCAAGTTGCCTGACGGCACCACTCTAAGGGAATTTACTATAATTGCCGAAGATGATAAAATAATGGAAGTTTCCCCGGGTGTATTCTTTAATGTGTGGACATTCAACGGTACTGTTCCAGGTCCAACAATTAGAGCTACTGAAGGGGACCTTATCCGTATAAATTTCATCAACAACGGTTCAAAACCACATACAATGCACTTTCATGGAATCCATCCAGCAGAGATGGATGGTGTATTTGAGATAGTTGGACAGGGAGGTAGATTTACTTATGAATTTAGAGCAGGGCCAGTTGGTATTCACCCATACCACTGTCATGTTATGCCACTTGAAGAGCACATTGTACGTGGCTTGTATGGAGTTTACATAGTTGATCCAAAAGAGGGCAGACCTGCAGCAGATGAAATGGTTATGGTTCTAAATGGTTTTGATACTGACTTTGACACTGAAAACAATTCCTATGCTGCAAACTCGATTCCATTTTACTACCAGAACAACCCAATCCAAATTAACACTAATGAATTAATTAGAATTTATGTATTGAACATGGTTGAATTTGATCCAATAAACAATCTACACTTGCATGGCAATCTATACTATTACTATCCAACAGGAACAGACACGGTTCCTTCGTTTTACACTGATATGATTACTCTATCACAAACTGAACGCGGTATTATAGAATTTGAATATGAATATCCTGGAAAGTATCTATTTCATGCTCACAAGGTAGAATTTTCAGAAAAAGGTTGGGTTGGAATATTTCAGGTTAATGACAATCCACAAGATCAAAAATCAGAATCAGTAGAATATGGAAGTTAGCAGCAAAGCATCAAAAGGCAAGATTATAGTAAGTGGGATAATTCCATTTGCGTTTCTCATACTTTTGATGGCATACATCTTTGGTCCAGGATCTGATCTTTTAGATTTTGGAATACCTTTACCTGAGATAACTATGGAAAAAGTTGATTTTGTAGATTCTGAGA
>JADFOW010000002.1:4207-66272 GCA_022562615.1 Nitrososphaerota archaeon | reverse complement strand
CAGGAACCATTAGAAGAATCATAGTAACATTGTCCAAAAATGCAGAACCAACTGCTGTAATAACTGACAACAATAACATAAGCTTCCATACATTTCCCTTGGCCAGTTTTGCTGCCTTAATTCCTATGTACTGAAAAATTCCTGTCTCTCCAAGAATTCCAACAATTATCATCATCCCTAAAAGTAGTCCAATTGTGTTGAAATCAATAGACCCTATTACAAAGTCAACAGTATCATGTGCAGGAATTAGGCCAGTGTAAATTAGAATAATGATAATGATGAGTGCACCAATCATCGCAAGGGCTGTTCTGTGTATCACCTCAGTGACCAAAATCACATAAATCCCCATCAAAACTGACATGGTCATTGCCATTGCAATTGTAAACTCTAACCCAATCATTTGGGGTAATGTGAATAACATGATGACTATACCAACAAGTGAAAGTCCAATTATTGGCATAATTTTCTGCAATCTAATACCTGCCCATTTTGATATTGATTGAGGCTATTTATGCAATTTTTTTAGAGTTTACAAAAACACCTTTCTTTTTACTAATATTACCAATTTCATATGTGATTATTCTATGTTTTTTGAAAATTGACTTTATCTTACCTACTTGATTGACTGAAGCAATGACACAAAATCCCACTCCCATATTGAAGGTCTTGTACATTTCCTCGGATTTTACTCCCTGCTCCTCAATTAACTTCATAATTGGAGGTACTTTAGGCAAGGAATCAATATTATATCCTATTTTTTTGAGTCTGAGCAGTTTTGTAAACGATCCACCAGTAATGTGGGCCAACCCAGTTACTTTGCATTTCTGAATCACCTCAAGTACTGGCTTTACGTAAATTTCAGTAGGTGTCATTAGGGCATTCCCTAAAACTCCTACTCCTTTGATTTTGTCTTTGAGTGTATAATTTGTCAAAAGTGCTTTTCTTGCCAGCGAGTATCCGTTAGAATGAATGCCACTACTTTTTGCTCCAATAATTACATCTCCTATCTTTATTTTATTTCCAAGTACCATGTCTTTTTTTGAAACTATTCCAACTACCGTTCCTGCCAAATCAAATGAAAATCTTTTTCCAGTAATCACATCGGGCATTATTGCAGTCTCTCCACCAACTATTGGCACTGCCGATTTTTTTGCTCCAGTCACAAGACCTTTCACTATTTTTTTAAAAATTTGCTGATCATTTTTGTTTGCAGCAATATAGTCTACAAATGAGATTGGTGTGGCACCAATACAGATTATGTCATTAACATTCATCGCAATACAATCAATTCCTATTGTGTCGTATTTTTTCATCAAATTTGCGATTACTACTTTGGTTCCGACACCATCAGTATGGATGGCTAAAAGTTTTCCACCAGGAATTTCTACAATTCCTGCATAATGGCCAAAACCATGTTCTATCTTTACCATCTTTTGAAGTTTATGTGTTGATTCAATTAGTTTGCCTATTGCAGCTTGACTTTTTTTAATATTAGAAATGTCCACCCCTGCTTTTTTGTATGTTAGTCCCACAGTTTGAAGCGGATTTATTGTGAATAAAAGAATTTGCCTGATGTTGGTTTACATGTACATTCCAGAAAGCTCTTCTCTATGTTCTACGTATTTCTGGGACAATTCTCTAAAGTCCTCGTTTATTCTGTCTTTGTCTTTTAGAAGATCTTCCACATCGATATCCATTTTGTAAAATCGATTTATAGCCTCAATTAGGGTCGATGCTGCAGCGGGATCAGGGTTTATTTTGTTTGCTTTTGCAAGTAGGGTTAAACCTTGAATCTCTCGTACTAGACATTCATTTAAAATTCCTCCTGGAATTCCAGTGATAAATCCTTGAGGAATTAGGCTAATGTCCGCATCTGCCATTGCTCTAACAAGGTCTTCTTCTGCTGCACAATATGCTTTATTGTCATGTTCACTGCTTGCAACTCCATCTAAAATCACAATCTCTTTAGATCCTTTTTCATCTGCCCAGTCTAAAATTGACGAAACAATCGAGTATAGGCCTTCCATTCTTAATGTAATTTCACAAATTATTGCACAAACTGTTCCTTCTTTGTTTGCATAAAATCTAAATGGATGACGTAATCTTCCTCTTATAAAAACAGTTGATGGTGGGAGATACTTTGATCTCATCACTCCAATCTCTTCCATTTCTAATTTCTCTATAATGTGATTAATAGCAAGTGGTCCTACAAGACCTGCTCCAACAAAACCTGCAAATATGATTGGGTTTTTTAGATTTGTTTTTTTTAGCTCAAATACTTCTGCCTCTGGAAATTCTTTTTGCACTCTTTACGTCGATATGTACTGTCTAATTACTTTTTATTAATAAACAAATTCAGCATTACTCTTCCTTTGTCTGTAATTGAATAGATGACATTTGATCCCCTCGGTTCTTTTTGAACAAAATTGTAATCTACACATAGGTGCAAATAGTTTAGAAATGATCTTTTCATTCTAATCTTTGACTTTGAGTACAATTCTGAAAATGTCATAGGATTTCCTCTGAGTTGATACAATAATTTTAGAAGTGATAGTGTACTGTAATCCCGCGTTCTAGCTTTTACTGCATCTAATACTCGTTCCTCTCTTTTGATAATAAAATCCTCAAATTGATCTGCTACCTCAATTGGTACATATGTCAATCTTGCACGCATTATACCGTATGGTACGGTACATTACTTTATTAATGTTAAACTAGTATGTTATTTGTCTATGTGAATGATTTTTTTACACCAATTTGACGCCTAGGGATCTCCTTCAATTTACTTACAAACTGCCGAAGTCATCTCATTATCTATATCAGAAATAACAAGACCATGTCTGAATTTTTATGACATATTCAGGGATGAATTAAAAAGTAGAGTATTCTTTGATTCTGAATCAACTCAAAAACAAGTTCTCGAACCAACTCAATTAGAAAATATCTGTGATCCATCATATCCTGATGTATGTATGTCACCCTATCCTCTAGACTTGAATTGTGGGGAAATTCAATACTTTTATCATAAATTTTTCTGTTAGATATATGACATTTTGTTCTAAATGTGGAAATGAAGAACCTTCTGAGAAAACATTTTGTTCACAATGTGGAACAAGATTAGTGGAAAATAGATTAGGCCCAACAAGCATACAAAAACGACGAAGTAATTGGTGGTATCTCCTAGCGATACTTTTTACTCCTATAGGGGGAATTATTGCATATTTTGTAATCAAAAATGATGATCCATCTAAAGCAAAAAATTGCTTATGGATAGGAATGATTTTGTTTGCTATAGGATTTATAGTTGGGGTGGGTTCTGGGTGATAAAATTTGAAATTATCTTTTGTGAAGGATGAGATTTGAAAAAGAAATATCCAAAGTGTTTAAATTAATTCAGATCATCTTCGATGTCTAGGAGTATACAAACTGATTGGGATTTTAGATAGGCTTCAAAACGGCATTCCTCAGAACAATGAGTAATGCCAGAACCTTCAAGCTGTTGTCCGCAATTTTGACATTTTTCATCCATTACTATCGCCCATTTTAAAATGAGATTAGTTTGTAATAAATTTTAAATTTGTAATTTTATTCTGTTACAATTTTTGAAATTCAGATCTCCCTAATTCTAAAAATATTTTTTGGGAAGGATAAGAAATGAAAAAAAAGAGACATGTAGGGAATACAATTGTCTTCAATTTCGGTAAATAGCCCCTCTAGAACCTAGTCTCCAGCCTCCTATTCTTAACTAACAAAAAACAAAAGATTTGTTCCTCTAATATTTTCATATTATTAGGTTAAATTAAAATGGAAGAATTACTTGGTTTTGCAGTAACTGTAATTATAATCTCTGTGTCAGGAGTTATGTCCCCCGGACCTCTTTTTGTTGCCAACATTTTCTACGGAGTAAAGGGAGGAGCGTCTGCAGGTCTGAAGATGTCCTTTGGTCATACCGTAGTTGAACTTCCGTTAATCATTTTTCTTGGATTTAGTGTATTGTCACTTGAAACATTTCCACAATTTAGGATAATTATCGCTGTTCTGGGATCTATAGGATTATTTGTGTTTGCTGGAATCCAAATAAAATCTGTTTTCAAATCCAAATCACAATTAGTAAATCAAACAAAGTATGGTCCTTTTCTTGGGGGAATTTTGTTTAGTGCCTTAAATCCATTTTTTATAATCTGGTGGCTCACCATAGGCTTCAAATTAATTTCTGATTCGTTAGTTTTATGGTCATTTTGGGGAATCGCAATATTGTTTGTATGTCATATCTGGATGGATTATACATGGTTAACATCAACAGCATATCTATCAAAGCGCAGCTCTAGTTTTTTGTCAAATAAAAACTATAGATTTTTTATTATCGGCATAAGTATATTATTGATTTATTTTGGAATAACTTTCATTGCTGAGGCCTTCCTTAAACCTCTTTGAAGTTATTATAACATAATTAGAATGATTATTTATGATGACATGCATTGTTAGATATGGATCCAGAATCATCTAAGAAAATTGATGAAATAATGTTTGAGACTAATGACAAAATTAATGCAATTGTGGAGGAGATAAGATTGATTAGATTCTCGAAGATGAATGAGAAAGAAAAACAATTAAAATATGATGTATTACGTAACGAGTTTGAAAAAGTCATGCATTTAGAAGAAAAGCGGGTTGAAGAAGTAATGAAAAACGTGTCTAATCTTTTATAGATAGGCATGTAGCAAACGATTTCCCATACTCTAAAAACTAATTTTCATTCTGTTAAAGGTTAAAAAAACTATACTGCATTATTATTCCTAAAATAATCAATCCTATTCCAAAATACCTCCTATCAAATCGTATTGTAATTTTATTTTCTTTTGCAGATACAGTTACCAGATTGAAAGTTTCTTTAATTGGCATGAACAAGAATATGATAAAACCAATAATTTCTAATGTTAGACCAACATCCCCCAGTACTGACATGTTTTCAATTGTTTTTGTCTAAATTAATTTGTTACAAACGATGACTACCCACAATTATCTTGACTCTACTACCTAACAACCATAACGGGACAGTGAACATGGTGTATTACCTTAAGAGTGACGCTGCCAAGAAGTAATTCTTTAAAAGCACTCATACCACGACTTCCTGTGATTATCAAATCGTAATTACCGGCATTTGCAATTTCAATTATAATTTGAGCAGGATCACCTTGTTTTAGCATTACCTCAATTGGTATGTTTTTCTCAAGGGCTTCCTTTCTATATTCGTCTAGAATGATTTTTGCTTTTGCTTGGAGTTGCTCTATTAACTCAAAAGTTGTGGCACTATCTCCCCCAAGTTCACAATGGACTACATGAAGTAGATCCAATCTAGAATTACATTTGAGTGCCAAAAAGAGAGACTTTGTAAAAGCTTTCTTTGCAGATTCAGAACCGTCAATTGCCACAAGTATTTTTGAAAATACCATACTTTATTTCACGAGCGGTATGTTTTATTGTCACTGCTAAACTCGTTCACACCTCAAATTAACATCGTCTAGAGTTAGAGTACAGTATATTCATCAAATCCGAATATAAAACGGCTGATTTTACAATGTCAAGTTCAAGTTTACTGCTATTGTTAGAATTGTGAATTTCTGGAAAATCACCTCCTTTAAACGACCTTGATCTAAAGCCTCAGTATGGAGATTTCCATTAATGTGGCTCTAACTTTGGTGGGACTGGCAATGCTATGTTTTGGTGGAAACTGGCTGGTAAGTGGTGGCGTCATAATTGCCAAAAAATTACGAATAAGTAATTTGATAATTGGAATGACGATAGTTGCTTATGGTACTTCTACTCCAGAATTAGCTGCAAGTGTTGTAGCAGCTGGTGAACACAGTGAGATAATTTTAGGAAATGTTATTGGAAGTAACATAGCAAACATTGGAATGGTTATTGGCATTGCAGCTATAATGGTTCCACTTGTAATAAGAAGGTCAACACTACGCAAAGAAATTCCAATAATGTTGGGTGTTTCTTTTTTGTTAATTGCATTATCATTAGATGGGGAGGTCTCACAATATGATGGAATAATTTTGATTGGCTCTCTAATTGCTTTCACAATTTTTACCTTCAAAGGTATAAAAAAACAAAGAGATGAAAACAATAAAGACACAAAGGATACAAAAAACAAGGTCTATCTCAAGGCCGCAGGACTAATTACACTCGGCGTAATACTTCTTGGCTTTGGCGCTTACCTTGCCGTTGAAAATGCGGTAGTTTTAGCAAAGGAATTTGGTTTGTCTGAAAAACTGATTGGACTTACAGTTATTGCAATTGGAACTTCACTTCCAGAACTAATTACTTCTGTTATTGCAATTCGTAAGGGACATACTGATATTGGTATTGGAAATATCATTGGAAGTAACATTTACAACGTTTTAATGATAATGGGTGTGGGTGCAGTACTTGGAGGTGTAATCGTTGCCTCTGATGTCTTTATTGATTACGCAATAATGATTGCATTTAGCGTTTCATTATTTGTAGCGCTGAAAATGGGTGTAATAAGCAAAGTAATGGGAATGGTTTTGGCAATCGCATATGTATCTTATCTTGTATTTATCTTCGTCATTTGAGTAATTTTGTGCCTAAAATCTTGCTATTTTTGCTGAATATGTTATTTTAGATTGAATTAACCTTAATTTTTTCAACTTTAATTGACGGAGTAATAGAGGGAAGTGAGGCCCATTGAAGGACATTTTTTTCATTATTTCCAACAGCTGAAATGTTTTGCAATAATCTTGGCAAATTATGGATAATTCTTACTGGTTTCCCAGGACTCGTGATTTTACCATTTTCAATTATTCTGATTCCACTTCTGGCAGTACATGAAAAATCACCTTTAATTGGATTAACGGCATAAGTGTACCATAATCTGCCGACGAGCAATCCATGTTTGGTATCCTTTATCATGTCTTCCTGAGAAATACCTCCTGATTTTATCTGCATGTTATGAGGCAAAGAAACTGGAATTGATTCTGCACTTCGTCCCATTGGTGATCCAGGTCTTGATGCATTTCCTGTAGATTCTAAATCTTCTTTGAAACTATCAAAAAGGTTGCTGTATGTATTTGTAAACACCCCATTATCCACTAATGTATTGATATTAGTTTTTATTCCTTCATCATCAAATGGTTTTGTTCCAACGCCTTGAGAAATATGGGGATTATCTATCAAACTAAAATCCTCCACTGCAATTTTTTCTTTAAAATTGTTGGAAAAACAACCCTTTTTTTCTGAATGTGTTTTGAAATTAAAATTTGAAGAAACAACAAATGCCAAAAGTTCTCCAACAGAATATGGTTCAAAAATAATTGAATATTCACCGGTTTCACATTTTTTTGGATTGACTGATTCTATACACATGATTTTTGCATCCTTCCCTATTTGCTCAGGAGAAAACTTGTCTAATGTTCTACAGCACCCCTGACCTATCCCTGAAACTTCTGATTCCCCAATTTGTGAATCTACATTAATAATTCCTGAGATGTAAGTCCCCCTGTCTGTAGCAGAGAGGCCATTGGAGTTTTCAATTTCAAAAGTTTCAGAAACTATGTTAAGTGATCCTGATATCATATCAATTTTATCATTTAATGCGTGATTTATCATATTTTGTGCGATATCAGTAGCTTCGTATCCTGAAATCTCCTCTAATTTTTTATCATATATTCCTTCTAGTTTAATTTTTGATTTTATTTCATGTGGTAGAGATTTCCAAAATTTTCTTGGCTTTAGATGAGATATTGTTTGAAAAGAATCTTCTATTGATTTTTGAATTTCTTTATCGTTACTTGTTTGACTTGAAGATATTTTTTTATCATGAATAATTCTGATTCCATAATTTTCATCCAAATTTTGTTTTAACTCAAAAATTTCAGAATCCGTGATTCGAACTGTCGTGATCTTTCGTTTAACATGTACAATTTCACATTCATCAATTCTTAATTTCCTTGCATGGTCTAGAGCCTTGTCTAAGGCATACACTTATTCTTTCCTTGGATTTTTGTATCTGTATTTGTCCAACTTGATCAACTCTACATATGATCCAAATTTTGAAGTATCCTTAACTTTGTCTAGCTCTTCTTCTGAATCATTTGAATCTTCAAATCTTTTTAAAATTTTATAATTGGTAGTTCTTTCTGCTGGAATTCTTCCAATCTCTCTTACAATTCGTTTGATTTCTCTAGGCCTTAACAATTGCCCATGTTCAGAACCTGCTGACGTTGAAATACTCTCATTAATTAAAGTCCCTCCAAAATCATTGGCTCCCCACATTAGCAAAAGTTGTGACATTTTCTGACCTTCTTTTACCCACGACATTTGAATATTGTCAATGTAGTTGTTTAGCATAATTCTTGCAATAGCATGAGTCAACAGAACATCTTTTCCACTTGCTCCCTGTCTAATTCCTTCATGAAGTTGATGTTTGTACATGGGAGCTTCGTTGTGAATAAAATCAAGAGGTACAAACTCTGTAAACCCCCCTGTCTCTTTTTGAATTTCTCTGATCTTTGCAATATGGTCTACCCTGTGTTTTGGAGTTTCAATGTGACCAAACATCATAGTAGAGGTGGTATTAATTCCCATTCTATGTGCCGTTTTGATTACCTCAATCCAATCCTTCACACTAATCCTTCCTGGAGAAATTTTATCTCTCATTTTCTGATCCAAAATCTCAGCTGCAGTTCCCGGCAAGGTGTCTACACCAGAATCCTTTAGCCTCTTCAAGTACTCACCAATTGAGATGTTTGATCTTGTTGCTCCGTAAAGAACCTCTTCAGGTGAAAATCCATGAATGTGAATATCTGGAATCTCTTTTTTTATTGCACGGCAAATGTTCTCATACAAGTCTCCTTCCATATCTGGAGGAAGACCAGCTTGAATGCACACTTCAGTTGCTCCTAATTGATATGCCTCTTTTGCTCTCCGTACTATTTCTTCAGTAGGAAGAAAGTACCCTTCTTCTTCTCTAAAATCTCTACTAAATGCACAAAACCCACATTGCTTTATGCAGACATTTGTAAAATTGATATTTCTGTTAACCACATATGTTACAATATTTCCTACTCTCCGTCTCCTCAGCTCATCAGCAACCAGTCCAACTAAATGAAAATCAATCCCCTCAGAATTGAAAAGAACAAGTCCATCCTCTGCTGATATCTCTTTTTCTGATAATGCCTTGTTTAGAACGCCTGACACTATAGGATCTGCACTCTTGAACAAGGAATCTATGTTCACACTCATCTCCAATATTCCTCCTTTACCAACCCTTCCTCATTTTCAATAACTGACATCTTATCTCTTAACTCTTTACTAATAAACGAGAAAAATTCTGGATATATTGGAAATCTGCATTTTAAATCAAACCCTGCATTTTTAGAATTTTCTTCAATCTTTTTTATCTCTGGCCAAGAAAACTCAGGATTTACATAATCAGGTGTAAGTGGAGATACTCCTCCCCAATCACTGATTCCAACGGAAAGAAAACTTTGGTAAGATTTTGGTGAAAGGTTTGGAGGAATTTGGATGTTCATCTCTGGCATGATGATTCTTGATATTGAAACAATAATCTTGAAATAGTTTTCCTCAGCAGATGGAAAATCACTCATCTTCGTATCAGGCTTTGGTTGAAAGTTTTGTAAAATTATCTCTTGTATATTTCCATATTTCTCGTGTAGTTTTTTTATTGCCAAAATAGATGAAATAATTTCCTCTGGGGTTTCTCCAATTCCAACTAGCAAACCTGTCGTCATGGGAATTTTTAATTTTCCAGAATTTTCTAAAACTTCTAATCTTGCTTTGGGTCTTTTACTAGCAGCCAAATAATGTGGCATTCCTTTCTGTGACAGTCTTTCACTGACGTTTTCTAACATTAAACCCATTGAAACATTGGTCTTTTGCAATTCTTTCATTTCATCAAAAGTAAGATTCCCTGCATTTGTGTGAGGAAAGAGTCCTGCTTCTAGAGCCCATTCTGAAGCATGAACTAGGTATTCTGCAGTTGATTTGAAACCGTTTTTTTTGAGCCAATCTTTTGCTTCTTGATATTTTTGTTCCGGTCGTTCACCAGTTACAAATAATGCTTCAACACATCTGTATTTTTTGGCAAGACTCAGAATTTGCTTTACCTCTTGTTTTGACATCAACGATAGTTTTTCTTCTCCCGGTTCAGCTTTGTATGTGCAATAAGTACAGGTGTCTTTGCACAGGTTAATTAAATTGATAAAGGCTTTTTTTGAAAATGTCACAGTTTTACCTTTGAATTTTTCTCTCAAGTTTTGTGCTGTTGAAAATAATTCCGATGGGTTAAATTTTGCATCTTGATAAATTTGTAGAGCATTCTCATATGAAACTATTTTATTTTCTAAAACATTGTTTAAACTCTCAGATTTTAACACAAGCTTGTTCAATAGAAAAATGCATTTTTAGAAGTATTTAATCTTGTATTGCTTTATTCTCCATTTGGTCTCTCACCTAAAATAATAGTGAAATTAGTTGTCCTACCATCTCTGATAATTTCTAAAACCATTTCATCCCCCACAGACTTTGCCCTTTGCAGATGAATCAGAATATCCGATATTTTTCTGACTTCCAATCCGTCAACAGATAGTATGATGTCTCCTCCAACAATATATTGGATTCCGTCCATCTCTACGGTATTTTCAGAACCCTGAAGTCCTGCTCTTGATGCAGGGCTATCTGGAATAACAGTGACCACTAAAAAACCCAAGGCATCATTAAGTTTCAAAACTTTTGCCAAGTCAGGACCAATGTCTCTTCCTGAAATTCCAATCCAAGGATGTTTGTATTCTCCATTTTTTATTAAACTAGGAACAATTTTAGCTAATGTTTGTGATGGTATTGCAAATCCTACCCCTGCAAATTCTCCTGTTGCAGATTGTATTGCGGTGTTTATCCCAACTATTTCGCCTCTCATGTTTAATAGAGGACCTCCGGAATTTCCAGGGTTTATTGCAGCATCTGTTTGAATAACATCCGGAATAGAATATCCCGCACCTGAAGGAAGCAATCTACCTAATTGACTTACAATTCCCGATGTCATGGAACCCGAAAGCCCAAACGGATTACCAATAGCTGCAATAGGCTCGCCGACTCGCAGATTTGAAGAATCTCCCAAGGGTAAAGGATGCAACAATGACAAGCCTGCATTAACTTTGATTACTGCAATATCAGTAAAAGTATCAACACCAATTATCTCTGCATTATACGATCTGCCATCCAAAAATGTAATTACCACCTTTTTTGCATCCTTTACAACATGTGCATTTGTTATGATGTGGCCTTTTTTATCAAAAACAAAACCAGAGCCCAAACCGGCTGAAGTAATACTCTCTTCGGTTCTTTGAATGTTGACACGTACTACGCCAGCTTCCGAATTTTCAAATATTTCAATTAAAGATAATTTTTTTGAATAAGAGGGAACAATTTCTCCTACAGCACTTAAATCATGTCCATTGGTCACAATAATTTCAGGTTTTATTGCATTTGGTTGTGGAATCATAATGATTGTGAACACGACTAAAACTAATACTGCTCCAGCAATTCCACCAACAATGACACCTGATTTATCCAAGCGACTTTGATTTCCTTGTTTACGACTAAAAAGATTTCTCCTAAATCCTTATTGAATCCTGAACATGGTCCTTCATGGAATAGGTTCTCCCTCTCCAAGAGATAGAAGAATCTTTTTTCGCCTGTAGCAACCCGCTTAAAAATCCTAAAACCACCACCAAACTTCCTAAAGGACCAAAGAGTGCATAAATCAATTTGAGATGAAGTCCCTTTTTGACTTCGATTACTGCTCCAGTATAGATCAATATTGAGGCAATCAAAGATGATACAAACACCATAGAATTTGACAAGGTTTCAAAAGCGAGAATTGAAGAATAGGCCAAAATTGGAAATGGCATAAAAAGTAAAAACAAAACTGCAAAAAATATTCCGACGGCAATTCCATGGCTTTGAAGATACAAGGGAATCATTAGCCTTTTGAGGCCATTCCAAAGAGTACTTTTATCACGGGCCCAAACTGCATCAATTAGATGATCTCCTCTTACCATCTTCATTTTGTAGCCTGAATCTTTTACCTTTTTTCCAAGAGCCCCATCTTCAATAATTTCTTGTTTTACACCTTCATGTGTTCCTACTTCTTCGTATGTTTTTTGTTTAATAATAAAAAAACTACCAAAAAAATATCCAGTTTTCTTTGATGGATCATTAACTCGAACAGCGGAAAACCTCGTATGTAAAAAGGTGGATATCATGGGTAGGGTAATTTTTGTCCAAAAATCAATTGGAACCAATTTGGGCATTGCGGTTAACGCATCAAGATTAAAGGTAAGTAGATGTGATACTGCCAACGAAATTACGTTTTTGGCATGCTTTGTATCGGCATCTGTAAACAACAACAACTCTCCTGTCGCTTTTTTGTAACCCTCCATACATGCCCAATTTTTTCCTATCCATCCATTTGGTTTGGGTCTTGCCAAGACGGAAATTATTTTAGAATTCTGGTTTGCATATTTCGAAATAATTTTCGGTGTTGAATCCTCTGAAGAATCATCAATAGTAATTATTTCATAGTTGGAATAGTCTTGGTCAATTAAGGAGTCCAAACATTTAGGAAGAAATTCTTCTTCATTTCTTGCAGGGAGAATAATTGATACCTTGGGATTATTGTGTTTTATTTTTTCAAATTTGTCTAGGTATGGTGTTAATCTAAACGTGGTTAACATTGATCTAATTAAAAATATCCAAGCTACACAGATTCCAATTAAGATTGCAGTAAGTGAATAATTAAAAATATCAACTATCATTTTTACGAATTATCTCTCTAGTTCTTTTTTGATGCTCTGTAGTGCCAACTCTGTACCATTTTTTATGTGCTTTTTTATCATTCCTGTAAACACGCCCATTAATCCTGTGAGTTTTATATCCCACTTTACCTCAAGTAAAGTTCGGCTGTCTTGAGCTATTAGATTTATAGTCTTATTCCCACTAATTATTCCCTTTGTAAATACCGCCACAATCTTTTCTTTTGGGTGGAGTGTAACTTCCTGCTGACATTTTTGGTCCCTAAATGCAATTACGATTTCTCGATTAATGACGTTTCCTTCTTTTGAGATGTTTCGAACCCCTATCGTACCCTTCCAAAATTTAGGCTCATTATCAATATCTGATACCAAATCCCAAACTTTTTCAGTTGGGGCATTAATCTCAATTGACGTTTCAATTATTGCCATGACTAAAAAATAGAGCGTTCGCAGTAAATATATTAGATTACACAGGGAAAAAGAGCAGACTGTGATGGGCATCATGCCTAAAATCCAGAACAGTAACTCCAGTTCTAACGGCTTATGCCATTCTTCCGTCACAGTCCTTTCAATAAAATGGAATACGAAAACATATGACAAAAATTGGAACGTTTGATGCTGCAGAGTTTTGGAAAAATGCTTATGCTCATCAACGAGGAAAATTATTAAAAAAGGTAAATGTTCCTGAAGATCAAATTGTAATTCTAGCCAATAAAAAATATCTAGAATTACCCGCACCTCTAAGATATGATATTGAAACTAGTGGCATACAAAAGAAAGATCTAATGTAGGTATTCGAAATTAATTTTAACAAGAGAATTAAGTGAATTTTATGCCAAACGTCTCTTACGATGACTTTGCAAAATTAGATTTGCGTGTGGGAAAAATAATAAAAACTGAACCAATCCCTGGAAAATCTAGAATCATTAAGGGAATTATTGATTTGGGCTATGATAAAAGAGATGTCATTATTGGCGGCGCACAATATTATCAACCAGAGGATCTTGTCGGTAAAGTTGTGGTAGTTATTACAAACCTTGAACCAAAAAAAATGGCTGGAGTTGAATCTACTGCAATGTTACTTGCAGCAGACGTTGACGATAAACCCTTTTGGTTAACAGTAAATGATGACGTGCCTTTGGGCAGTCCAATTAAATAAGTTAATTTTTTTTTAAAAATCGAAATCTAATCGTAAATCATTAGGTCTTTTTCTTCTAATAATGAATGTAGATTGTTAACTGATCTGTAAACATCTTGTTCATTTTTGGCTCCAGTACAAACAAGTTTTCCAGATGAGAAGACAAGAATTACTGTTTTTGGATCAACCATTCTATGAATCAATCCTGGAAATTGTTCTGGTTCATACATGCTTCGGGGCAAGGTTCTTGCAGCTTTTTCCAAGCGCACTCTGCCTTGAAGATTGATTGAAGAGACAATGTTTTGTATGGTAACTTCAGCATCTTTTTTTATCTTGATTCCTCCCTTTCGAAGCTTTTGAACTACAGTTTTTACTGCCTTTCTTGCCATCTCTTCTGATTTTGAACCAGTACATACCATTTTTCCTGAGGTAAAAATCAGAGTGGCTGTTTTTGGTGTCTTTAGTCTAAAAACCAGACCTGGAAATAGATCAGGATGGTATTCTACGTCTGGAAATTTTCTTGTAATTTCATTGAGGTCTATTTTTTGATCTACTGAGGCTGAAGCCACAACGTTAACTATTGCAATGATTGGTTTTGTTTCTGGCACATCCCACCTCCATTATAGTGCAATAAAAGGAATCACTAATTTTTCAACATTCAATATGATATGATTCTCAGATTTGATGATCGAGTCAAAATTATACGAATGATTTAATTTGGATTCCTAGGTCGCTGAAGTTATGGTAAATTTTACAAATTTTGATTTTGATCAGTTATTTGGATTCAGCGACGATTCAAATCCTCTTTTGATGTTAATTTGGATTCTACCGATAATTCTTTTTGTTTTCTACGGACAAAGAATTCAATTACTAGTCACCTCAGGTGAAATCAAAAAAGGCATCAAAAAATTAGACGGATATAGAACCGAAGCAAGAACAGAGCTAATTGACTATGTTAAGAAAAATATGAATCCAAAAGAAGATCCCACAAAAAAAATTGATCGATTTTTAGATTACTTTACAATAATGCCAGTGGATATGGATCCAAATGGAATTGTAGAAAAGGTAAGGCATATTGTTAGAGCACGAGAGGATTATTCTAGAAATCATGTAAAATCATTATCTCCAGAGACTGATGAAATAGAATTAAGTAAAGTCATAACGCTTCTCGAAATTGCCACCTCACTTCATATGATTTACAAAATAATTAATCACATGTATTTGACTGCAAAAAAACAGAACAACTATCCCCTGATTTTACCGCTTCAAATGATTTTACCTTTTATTATGGAAGAGGCAGAAGCCATAACAAAAGCAATTCCTGTTTTTAAACTAGGACAACCTGTTGGTGATGGGATAGGACCCATGGTGGTAGGAAAAATGATGCAAAATACAAAAAAAGAGTTGGTGGCATTTCAGACTGTAGTTAGTGAAAAAGAGTATGATGGGAGGAAATTGGTTTTGTTAAAACCAGAAGGTCCTGGTTCTACCGTTGGTCGACCAGGAGATGCTGTGGAAACAATAATTGCAAAAAACAAACCTGATATTATCATAATGGTCGATGCTGCATTAAAAATGGAAGGAGAAGATTCTGCAATTACTGCTCAGGGATTTGGAGTTGCAATTGGAGGTATTGGAATTGAACGATTTCAAATTGAAGATATTGCCACAAAAAATAATATTCCAATTTTTGCAATTGTAATTAAACAATCTATTAAAGAAGCAATTACTTTGATGACCAAAGAAATTGCTAACCAAGCAGAAAACGTGCGCTCTCAAGTCCATGAAATGATTCATGAGAACACAAAGACTGGGCAATCAGTTTTGTTGATTGGTGTGGGAAACACGATAGGAATTTCTCAATAATGTTCTCTAAAGAAAAAATTGTCATTGCATATACGACAGAAAATTGCAAATCGTGTAATATGGAAAGAAAAAGAAAATTCAAAGAAGGCGATTACCTATTTGCAGAGACTTTCAAATGTAATTCCTGTGAAGGAACAATGCAAATAGAAAAAATCTTTGGAGAACCTATTGAGAAATAGTGGTTATTAAGGCTCCAGTTTCATTTGGAATGAATGTGTGTTCTGCTTGTGCCACTTTTTGTCCGTGAATTTCAACTAATATTGAATAGGCCTGCACCGCCTTTTTCTTAATTAAATGATCAAGTAGCTCTCTTGCTTCTTTTTCTTCCCACTGTTTTGTAATCCAACGTAATGCAAAAGGAAGCATGTTAAAGTTCTCCCAGATAAAATCAAGTAGTTTATCTGCCTCTACGTTTTTTGTTTTTTTTCTTGAATTTAGTGCAAAAATATTTTTAATTTTTCCATTTCTTACAAAACCCCCAGCATCTGCTGTAGTCACAAATGGCTCACACGCATAAGCTGAATCTCCAGATAGAGTAAATCCTCCGATTGACCAAATATTTGGAATTGTTTTTCCTGCATGAATTGTATACTTGTCTAACGAATGCCCACTTAGATTTGCAATAGGTTTGAATCCCCTTTGTTTGATTGTGGCTTCAATCGCTCTTCCAATGTCACTGGCCTTGACACCCACTTTTACCATTGACATTGCCTTCTCTAAAGATTCTTCAGCAGCTTGCACGAGACCATCAAACTGTGGATCATAACAAACAGTTACTGCAGTATCTGCAATGAATCCATTAATTTGTACACCTAGATCAATTTTTACTAAATCAGAATCTGTAATGGTTATGGGATCATTTGGCTCAGCTGTATAATGAGCTGCAATCTCGTTGATGCTTGTGTTTACCGGGAACGCACATTGTGCACCCTTTTTTAAAATTTCATTTTCTACTTCTTCACATATTTCATAAACTGTTTTGCCAATCCAATCCTTTACTCTGACCGTCTCTCTTACTTCTGAAGCAATTTTTCCAGCTTTGACATAGTCTTCTATCTGCATCGGTTTTTGTTCTTTGACTTGTCTTTAAAATGATTACGTGGCAGGCTTAAATTGGGTGATTTTTATTATTCGTCGGGATCGTGGTCTAGCTTGGTATGATTCTGCGTTTGGGACGCAGAGATCGCGCGTTCGAATCTCGCCGATCCCGCCACTTCAATCATTATTTTATTATCAAACATTGTAGTAATTTTAGTGCCGAGCAATGAAGAAGAGTTAGAGTAATGACTTGATATGAAATAAACCTAATGGCTCTGAGCTTCGGCACATTTTTATGAATTCTTATTAATTCTGATTTAATTGAATTTTGAGAAACGCGATATAATTTTGATTGTAGGAATTGTGCTCTTTGTGATAGGACTCATTCCATTTACCACAGTAATCTTTGCTATCATAATTGGAATATTGTTATTTTTTGGAATAAAGGTCTATGTTATAAGAAAAAGACGTATGATTGAAAATGATGTTGGGGAAGGTATTTGCATGGAATGCGGTTTTAAAATTATTGATAAAAAATGCCCAAATTGTGATTCTGAAAACAAATAATTTTTAGGGACCAGCAGGAACAAAAGAAATAAGATTAAAATGGTTACAAAAAAAAGGCAGCATCTAAAACGACTAACACCTAAAAAAAAAGTTGAATCATCTACAAAAGGATGAACAACAAAACGTCTTAATGTCTTCAAAAAAAAAATCGTCTGGTACAAAAAAATTCATAAAATTAAGTTCTGAAAAATTAAAAAAACTCCAAAGAAAAGGAAAGATTCGAAATACTTCTAGAAGAAAGGTACAAAAAAAGGAAGGAGTCTTGTTACTGACAAACCAAAATTAAAAGCAAAAAAATCTATGAGTTAGCTCATAAAACAAGCAAAAAACGCGTATCAGTCGGGTAAAAGAACCACTTTTTTCTTTTGGACTTTTAGATCAATTATACGCACTCTCTAAATACCAAAAAGTTGCAATTTATGCATGAAAAACACACAAAAAGTCAGATTTCTGAGTTCAACTTTAACAACTAGCTCAACTTTTCCTCTATTCAATTCTAAAAAGAGGCCTTTGGTTTATTCCATATAGGAAAAAGCAATGATCAGAAACATCACCATTTTATTTTCCATTTTTGTTTTAGTAGCAATAGGCATTCCGGCCAGTGCTCAGTCATCATTGGCAAATCAAGTTGTAATTAACGAGGTAGAAATTAATCCACCAGGTGATGATTCAGCCTCCCCCTCAGAATGGGTTGAGCTTTACAATCCAACTGATTCGGATGTCGATATTGGAGGTTGGAAGATTGCATCCACCACAGTTCTCAAACAAACATTTACTATTCCCATTGGAACTGTAATTGAAGCAGGACAATTCTTAACATATTCTTACAAAACAGTGTGGTTTACTGATACCAATGAAGTAGTTGAACTTCGCAATGAAAACGGAATTGTGGTTGATGCAACACCCACATTAGCTGATATTAAAAATGACTTTACCTCTTGGCAGAGAATCTATGACGGATATGATCTTGATAGTGCCGATGACTGGAAGTTTGAAATTTCCAATGCTGGTTCATCAAATGGAAAAGTGCCAATAATTGAAGACACTCAGGATGTTTCTGTAACAATAAATTCTTTAAAACCCAGTTATTTGTTTGGAGAAACCGCAGTTCTTAAAGGACATGTGTCTGAAGAAGTTTTTAAGGTACAGCAAGGAGATTTTAAACCAGAATCCATCAATATTATCATTAAAGGAGGAAATCATTATTCTGAAGTTTTACTTTATCCGGATCTCAACTTGAATTTTGAAACCACACTAAGTTTACATCCTGTTCTCGGAACAACCGCAGGTGTATACATTGTATCGGTTAGCTATGCAGGAGCTACATCATCGACGAGCTTTTCAGTTGGAGACGAAATCATAGTACCGGAAATACCTGAGGATAGTATTTTTGCAATCGTTACTGACAAGTCTCAGTACCTACCTGGAGAAACGGCATCATTTACTGGAATAACATCTGAAATTATTCCATTCGAGGGATTAAAGTACGAACTTAAAGACCCTACTGGAAAGATAATTGAAACCGGAACACTTTACCCTGTTAATGGAGAGTTTTCAGGAACATTTTTTCTAACCACCATCAATCCTGTTTATGGAACCTATGTACTAACTGGTGAATATTTGGATATAACATCAACCTCATTTGACTTAGTTGAGGATGTAAAAGAAGATGTTCCCCTTTCTTTGTGGACTGACAAGGAAGTATATGGCTTGGGAGATACTGTCACAATAACTGGAAGATTAAATAATCTTTGGGTAAGTTCCTTAGACTTGGAAATTGTCCAGACCAGAAACACTGCCCTTGGAGTACATGATTTTAGTGGTGGAGATTTTACATTCAAGATTTTAACTGTTGTACGATTAGAAGGTGACAGTTCATTCAAATATTCTTTTCAAATTCCAAACAAAGATACAAGATTAGGTGATTACAGAATCCAAGTTTCAAAAGAAGTAGGAACGGCAATTAAGACTATCTTTGTAGTAGAAGATCCCTCTAATTATGTAACAACTAGAGAGCCTCTGTCACTTTCAACCGATAAATCCGTTTATGATTTCGGGGATAAAATAATAATTAGCGGTTTTATAGATGAATTAAGCCAATCTACTTCTTATACTCCTTTAGTAGATGTATCAATCAAAGACAAAGATGGTAATGCTCTAACCATTATCGGAGGTACGGGAGGAGGCAGATTAGCAACTACTGGCTCTGTGGTTTCGTATGATTTTACTGCTGTACCGGAACCATCAGGACGATACTCGGTTTCAACTGAACTTAACAGAAACATTTTTGACGAAGGCCAATACCTTGTGACGGCGAAATATCTCAAAATTTCAAACTCTGTAATGTTCTCAATCACTGATTCACTAAAAATCGAGAATGGTGTTTCTGTATCTTTGGATAAAGAAGTGTACGGCTTTGGAGAAACTGTCTATCTTTCTGGTTTGCTTCCACCAACAGGAGACGCATCAGTATCAATTTCTCTTACAAAACCCGATGGTAGCAAGGTAAACGCCGGGGCCACTGTGGATAACCAACAGTTCTCCTGGGCATGGATTACTCCTTCTGCAGAAAAACAGAAAACTGTAAAATCTGAAGAGGACAGGTCTTTATCAACAACGAATCTGGGAATTTACAAAATTCATGTCTCAACAGACACATATGGAAAAGACCTATTCTTTAAGCTCTCATCAGATCCTGCAAATGACAGTCTTTCAATATTACCAATAAATGTATACACTGAAAAAACAATCTACAGGGCCGGAGAAACACTAAAGGTATTGGGCTCGGTTATTCTTAGAGAACAAGGAGATGAGGGATTAGTAGTTCCTGAAAGAGTGCATCTTACCATAACTTCTGAAAAACAACCAACCAAACCAATTCACCAAGCATCAGTTTATCCAGACCAAGGTGGAAATTTCATGAGTCTTTTTGAATTACCTATAACAATTTTCAGCGAAGGTCAATACAAAGTAAAGGCATTATACTTTAAAAAACAAACCGACCAATCATTTGGAGTAGCCAATGACTTTACCTTTGGCTTAGATGAGCCAGTAACTTTATTGATCTCATCTGATAAATCCCAATATCATCCAGGTGATGTGGTCTTTGTAACTGGAAAACCAAACAAATTGATCTATCTTGAAGATTATAATGTAAGTGTGTTTAAGAAGACTGGTTCAGAAATTACCTGCGGTTCGTTTATCTGTGGAATCCACGAGGGTCCAGTATCAACCCTTCGACCAAGTCCAAATGGTTCTTTTTCATACCAATTTTCAATTCCTGATTCTCTGTCAAGCGTTGGAACGTATGAAGTAACAGTTGAGGCCGATTTTGAAACTAAAACCCTTCTATTTGATGTCGTAAGCCCTTCTACAGAGGAAAAAATCTCTCAGACAATTATTGAAAAAGTAAACGGTATTCCAGATGACAGTATTTCAATCAATATAATGCAAAAAGATTTTGATGGTGTTAAGGCAGGCCCAAGAGTTCTATTGGGCTCGCTTATTGCCTCACCACGTGGTGAAGAACCAAATGTTAATCTTAGAGTTGTCTCTGAAACTGGAGTCTGTGTAATTGGTCCTGAAGACAATTGTCTTGTTAGAGATTCAACGAGAAAGCCAGGAGAAATTTATGATTTTGTTGAAGTGGATGGTTTCAAACTCAAGGTCCGATATAGCGGTCCTGATGCTCGCGTAGAGAAATTCTCTATTTTACCAGAATCCGCCACAGATCTGTTGCCTGATTCTGTCTGGGGCATTCAAGTAGTAAAAGACAATCAAGTATCACGTCTTTATTATAAAATTAATTATTCTACATTAGAGTAAAATCCAAATAGAATTCCCCCCTACCTGATTTTATTGAAACTATACGTTATACGATTCCGCCAAGACGATCCAAAAAAATGCACCGCAGCCAAAATGGTAAAATTCAAAATTGCAAGCGATATCCGACACATGAATAAAAATAATCTTGTATTGGATCCTTTTTCTGAAAAAATCCTACTTCCAAAAGACAAATCACTTATAAAATCAATCGTTGGAATTGATTGCTCATGGAATCTAGTTGATCAGACTTTTTCAAAAAAATTCATTGGAGTTAAAAGAAAATTGCCGCCATTACTAGCTGGTAATCCCGTAAATTATTCGAAATTAAACAAGCTTACAACTGCTGAAGCGATTTCTGCATCATTATTCATTTTGGGTTTTAAACAAGATGCACTTTCCTTGCTTGATAAATTTAAGTGGGGTCATACCTTTTATGAGCTAAATCGAAATTTATTAGATGAATATTCTAAAATGGAATCCGAAGAACAGTTGGAGGATATTTTAAAAGAGTATGGACTTCCTACTTAGTTCGTTTTAGTTTTTTAAGATAAAGCACAATTGCAATTATTACTGCAATTACTGGTATGATAATCCATAGAACTCCTTCTTCACCCTCTTCTAATTGAATTCTATCTTGAGCAATTTCAGGCAATTGATTATGGTAACCAGTAACTAAGAAGCTAGTAGAATAAAAATCAGGTTTTAGTACAGAATCTGATATTGCAAATATCTTAAGATCATTAGCCCCCATCCCTAATTCTTTTGTTATTTCTCGAGGAATTTTTATTCTGGTTAGTTTTTCTTCAACATCAATTATTTCAGATGATACTAGTTCTCCTTTATCGTTATTCAAGAAATAAAGAATTGAATCAGTTTTGGAGGTTTCAATACTAAAATTAAACTCTTGATCTTTTTGAATTAGATTTGGGATCTGAACCTTTGTTATTCTTGGAAATTCTGCATTTTCAAAGATCGACCAATGTCCTGCTTTGAAAGGATATGATTCATCATCAAATGCAGATACACTTATGGTTCTTGACTCCGGTGAATATGCATTAAGGTAGTAAGGTCCATTGCTGATTATGGCATGATTATTACTTGCAATCCATTCCGAAGATGCGGTATATCGATTATCAAAATATTCAAAACGCGGTTCGAATTTTTTTAATGATGGAGGAATGTATTTTTTTGTTTTGAATTCATCTAGATAGCTCTTAATAACAACGGCATCATTTGGAATTATCAAAGAAACCCAATTGATGTTCTTACTCGTCGCACCAGACCTTGAAATTGAAACTTTACCATCAATTACTGCTTGCTCTATGGCAGAAAATATTTCCCATGGCATTGTGCTCCACAAAGATCCCCACTCAGCAATTTCTCCTTCATCAAAATGCCAAAAATCTACATACACCTCAATTGTATTTTCATCAATTGGTTTTACTCCAATTAATGTCTGAACTGTTTGTGCAGCACGTGGAGTAAATTCAGAATCAAATGTTTTGTCACTTTCATCTGTCTGAGTTCCCCATTCAATAGTAAAGTACAATGAATGTAAAACATCCTTCATATCCATTCTTTGCCCGTTATGCCAATTACTGAATTTAAGGTCAAATGTGACTTTGCTAACCGCCTGGGCGTCTTTAGGCACCTTTTTCCATTCCTGAATATACGGATCCCAAATTATTGCATCGTCTGGAAGATCTAATTTCCCATCAGGACCCGCGGTTTCGACTTTCCAATCTCCTCGAACAGGAAAAGTTTCTCCCGTAAAGGGGTGTTTGAAGGTTACAGGATCTGATATGATTCCCCAAATTTGTCTACTATAAGTATCACTAAATCCCATTATCGGATTCCAAGCTCCTTGATAGATTTGTTTTACACCAATAACTAGTTCATCTTTATCGCTTTGTGCGTTTATGGGTGTAAATCTACTTGGAACACCGGCGCCAAAGTCGTTTATTATTCCATGTGTTCCTTGATTTACAACATATAGATCGATTTTACTTGCCAAAAAAATTCTTACTGATTCATTTATTCCCTCAACAACCGCTTGTTGAATTAATTGTTCCCTTTCTTTTGATGATTGAAAGTCTCCAGTATAGATCTTTTGAGTTAAAGAGTCAATGTAGTCATTTTGATAATTCCAATAATCAGGAACATTAAATCCTGGCATATTTGAAAACCATGGTGAATACATTTGACCCAAGCCAACAGAATCATATTTTACAAAAGCAGATCTTCCCCAGCCCTCCGTGTACAAACTCCATTTTAGGTCAGCTGGATTTGAACCATAGACAACTACAAATGCCTTATTCAAATCTCCAAAATCTTTTTTCACAGTAAATCCAATTCTTTTTAATTCTGAGGCTAGAATTTCTCCAATTGATTTTCTAACTGGATCGTCACTTCTTATAAAAAATATAATTTCAATTGGGGCTCCATCAATTTGCCATTGATCATTAACCTTGGTAGCCCCTCGTTCTTGAAGATTCTTGGTA
Organism: Nitrososphaerota archaeon; assembly: GCA_022562615.1. Lineage (GTDB taxonomy): Archaea > Thermoproteota > Nitrososphaeria > Nitrososphaerales > Nitrosopumilaceae > Nitrosomaritimum. The sequence goes on along the minus strand of JADFOW010000002.1, from coordinate 42,477 downwards.
ATTATTTCTTCAGCTAGGGTTGGATTATATCTGAAATTGAATGCCTCTAATTGTTCAATTATTGTTAGGTATTCTGGGTCAAATGGACTGTAGTATGATGTCATTGGGGCCCCATAGCCTGCCATCAGTTCATTTACGATTAATTTTCTATCCACAAGATAATTTAACGCAAACCTAACCTCCTTGATGGAAAACGGATTGAATTTTTCAGCTTCTGCCGGATTTATCAATATGCTGTAAGACCCACCTGTGGAATCAAAAACATCCAATCCTTCTCTGGCCTTCAAGTTTTCTAGCCTATCTGCAGAAATTCTATAATAATACATATCCAGATTCCCGTTTCTAACCTCTTCAAGAGCAGTATTCTCATCTAAATACTGAATAAATTTCACAGAATCGAAATAAGTATTTTTTTCTGCAAAAATCTCATTAAAGCCAAAAGCGGTAATTGCAAAAGCTAGTATGATCACTAGCAATAATTTCATGTTCATAATTTGAAACAGTCTTAATAAAACTTATTTCATTATAACCATGGTTTGTTATTTCCTAAAACCTATATCGTCTTATTAGCCAATGAAAACACAGTTGAAATTTACAACAAAAATGTTGAATACCTTATCTGGAATCATTCCTGGGGGAATTTCTGTTCAAGATTTTTCTGTTATTACTAAAACTGATGTTAAGGAATCAAAAAAAATTTTAGAGACATTTTTTAAAAAAGGTATTGGGTCAAGACAAGAAGGTAAATATTATTTTGAAGATGGCGACAAACTAAAGACAGCAATAATGCTAATTAAAAGTGGCTTGCCTCTTGATGAGGTTGTTATTGCACTCAACTGGAAGGACTTCGAAGGATTAACTGCAGAAATTTTAGAAGCCAAGAATTTTGCAATAATAAAAAATCTTATTCTTACAAAACCACGAATGGAAATTGATGTAATTGGGATAAGGTTAGGGATAGCAATGCTAATTGATTGCAAGCATTGGAAAAGATACAGTACCTCCGCCTTGTCTGAAGCGGTAAAAAATCAGATAGAAAGAACAAAACACTATATCTCAAAAACATCTGGTGCTATTGCTGTGCCTGTAATTGTTACCTTATATCAAGATAAGATTGATTTTATTGACCGTGTTCCAATAGTTCCAATTTTTCAATTCTCATCTTTTGTGGATGAATTTTATGGAAATCTCCAAGAAATGAAAACTATGGAAACTTAGAAATTCCCTAACTAAATCCCTTCTTAAAATAATTTAATAATGGAAGAATCAAAAAAACAGTTTCGTGAATATTGTCCATTGTAAATGTCTAATTGATTGTAAATTTTGTAATCCAAAACTTGGGTCAGTGTGATTGCTGCTAGGTCTGGTAATTACTAGTATTAGACCTAAAGAAACAAACTAGTCAAAAACAATACAGCACAACCACTCATGATCATCTTTGTAATCCTTAGGGAATTGTCTAGGGCTTTTGAAAAATCTTCAAAAATTTCTTGACCCATTATTTTTACTTCAGTCTGATTCTCTAGAATCTCATACTTTGCCACTTCAATTCCATCCTCTGCCTTTTTTGCAATCTCTAACAACCAATTTGATAATTTGTCGGCGGCTGTCATCAATCCTAGTTGATTGTATCCGTTTTTGTTCCTTGGCTTTACACGTGCAAAATGAGTATCAGATGTACATATTTCTAAAAGATTATAGTTTTTATCTGCAAAATTTTGAACGATTTTTTCTCTAACCCCATTTTCCATATTGTTTGCATCTGCCCATCCTAAAAAGAATTTCTTGTCATTGATTTTCAGACACATTATTCCTAGGCCTCCCATTCCCAAATCTTCAGTCCAAACATCCATATCCTCAGAGTTTGCATAACCAAACTCTATGGGATAACTGTTTTTTCTAATTAAAGTGTCAAGACAAGATTTTGCAGCCTTTAGCATATTTTCTGCATCTTCTTTTGAAATTTCTTTTCCCATTGCATTATGAGAATCAACAATCAACGGTTTGGAGTAATTTCTGTTTTTTGCATACTGTTCAATATCTTTTTTCATAAAATTTGGAATATCTTCCATTCCATGAGGAGACAGTGATAAAAACAACAATGGATTATTTCCAAATAGTATTCCGAGTACTCTGGCCTTGTTAATTTGAACAGTCACAGGCTCTGTACATGTAAGCCCCTCTTCTTTGGTCACACAGTTGTCTAGATTTTTTAAATAAATTTCCACTTCGTTTTTAGAGGGTAGATTCAATGAATGATCAGAAATACTATGCATAACCATTGCTGACGAATCAAGGTTCTTGTAAATCAAATATGGAATATTACTTCCACCCACTGGATGATATGGTCCTGGATGAATTTCTGGCAAAACCATTCTAAAGTCTGTCTTATGGTTAGGGGAGTGTAGCCTGATTTGGGTAGTGGCAATTTTAGTTTTACTTGAACGTTGTTCCATTAATTCTTCAGCTTCGGAAAAATCATTTTTTTGCGATGCCAAATATGCTTGAATGGTCCTGTGAGTGCTTTCCATTCCAGGTCTACCTGCTTTATCAGTTAATTTCACCCAAACACTTGCAATTATGATGAAGGATATCCCATATCCCAAGGTCATTGGTTCCATTACCATTTGAATCCACATGTCCATTGGAACTAATACCAGAAACATTGAAAGTGGTTGAACAAGACAAATGGCCCATGCTTTTTTGATATTTGCCCCTAATGTTGTAGTGAAAATTGCTATTCTAAAACTTGCAAATAGGAGCATCCCAAAGGTAATGAAAAACAGTGATAACTCCTTAGATAACACTATGCTTGCAGCTATTCCCATTACCAATGTTAAAAGCCAAAGTAAATTTCCAAAAAGGGATGCATGAAGTGATTTTGAGTATTCTTTTCTTTTAGTAAATTGTATATCGATCAATTGAACAACCCCTAAGGTTGCAAGTACTATTGGAATTCTAAACCATAATTCATCAGTTCCAAGGTACAACAGGTGAATTATTGCTGCAATCACAGATGCGACAAGTAAAGAAACTACAAGAGAAAAATATTGTGATGACGGATTGACTAGGGTCAGGGAAAACCTATTATGGATATTTGAAACATCGTCTTCCGATTTTTTCATTAGGTGATCACGGTGCTAGGAATATTTCAATAAGCCATGAAACAACGATTAAACTCATTGGTATGCAAACTATGATTTTTGGATCAATTTTGAATCCTTTGGTCTCATCCTCAAAGAATCTCATCAAACCTCCGCTTGATGCTGGTAGCGGCGCAGCTTTTTTATCAGCCATAGTTAATTCTCAAAACCATAATTTTGACATAAATACTTTATTGCTATGCCTAAATTTGGCTTTAAATCAAAAGTATTCACAATTTAGAGGTGTTTTTTAATAATGATCTGTAAAATTTCAAAAAATAGTGAATTTTTAATTCTCATCCTTCCCAAAATAATTTAGTTACTTTTTGATTTTATCCACTGCCTCGATAAGGGAATTAATCGATTTTAGTATGGCCTGCTGCCTTTCGTGATCAGATTCTTGTTCTAATTCCTTAGATAGCACGTCAAGTTTTTTTTCTAATGTTTCAAGCAAACTTGTCTTTAGTCCCTTGTTATCTTGTTGAGTAATGTTTCTTTTTTCAGGTTCTCTGCCGCAACTAACACACAAGGCTTGCCCTTCCCTCATTACTCTAACTCCTGAACAATAAGGACACGGTTCTCTTAACAAAGTGGCTCCTTGAAGTAACATTTCTACTGCTTTTTTTGTAAGGTCTTTTGACACAAATTTCATTAAATATTCTGTCTAAAAAATCCCATTGTTTTTTACAGCTAATTTTTCATCTAAGAAGGCTTAATAGTCTGAAGAAGGAACTTTTTTCGGACGAATGGCAGTAATTTGTAATACTTGTGGCCTTCCTGAAGATCTATGTGCTTGTAGCGAGCTGGCAAAAGACAATACAAAAATCATAATTCGATTAGAAACTAGGAGATTTAAGAAAAAAGGGACTATGATTGAAGGCATGGATTCGAAATTAAATAATCTAGAAAGTGTTGCTAGAGATTTAAAGAACAAGTATGCTTGTGGCGGAACCGCCAAAGAGGGTTACATATTTTTGCAAGGTGATCATCGAGAAACAATAAAAGAGACTTTGATCAGTCTTGGGTTTTCTGAGTCAAGTATTGAACTTCATTAGACCAAAATTGCAAAATCCAAATAAAATTCTTCAGAGTTTTGGAATTCCTCATTCTGCATTATTATCGGTAATATTTGGAATGATGGTTCTTTCATTCCCTATAGGGGCATATGTGATGTATCATAGTGAGCTAGGAGATGACATTAATTTTGAATACCCCTTAAATCAATTTGAAATATCTGTAGCAGGAACTGAATTTTCAATTCCCATAGATATTGAAATTGGAGATGCCTTTATTGTCTTATGGTCTATGTACATTATTTTTTTTGCCGTTGCAATGGTTGGCCCAAAAGACGGATTTTTTAAAACCATGTCTTCTCTTTTATCTAAGGGTAAACTAAAAGCAAAATCAAACTACATGGTAGCCGTCACCATGGGGTTTTCAATTTTGATATTTGTATCTGCAATAATTAATTTTATTCAAGAAGGATTTGGGATTTCTACAATTCCCCCTGTTGTTGAAAATGATCTAATCCAATTTTTTTATGTTAGCCTGGCACCTATTACTGAAGAGATAGGCTTTAGAGTAATCTTAATTGGCCTTCCTTTGGTTGCGTTATATTCTCACAGAACTTCGATTAAGAGTTTTTTCAAATCCTTATGGTCTCCGTCAGATAATTTACATATTTACGAATCAAGAAGAGCAATAATTTTGATTGTTGTTGTGGCTATATTTTTTGGCATATCTCATATAATTTCTGGAGAGCCATGGAGTGAGGGAAAATTTGCCCAGGCTACTGCAAGTGGAATAATTTTAGGATGGTTATATTTTAGATATGGATTGATTTCAGCAATTCTTGTTCATTGGGCAACTAATTATTTTATATTTTCATATGTGAATTTCATCTCACAGATAAATTTGATTTCCATGGAAGACGCATTTTCTCATCCTTTGGTTAGTACAATGGAAATAATATTCTTGATATCCGGAGCGTTGTCAATTAGCCTTTTATTGGTAAATTTTTTCTATTCTAAAAGAGAATCCAAACTAAAGGTTTAATGCAATCTTTAGACCTTTGTACCTGTTTCGGATGGTAACATCAGTCACTCCTGCAGCCTCGGCCACCTCTCTCTGAGTTTTATTTTCACCATTTGTTACACAAGCTACGTACAGTGCTGCAGCAGCTAAACCCATAGGGTCTTTTCGTGCGAGGATTTTTTATACTATTTAAAAATTATTATCTTATTTTATATAAAAATTTGGATGAATTTTGGCTAAAATTAGCTTCTTTTGAGCAAATGTCAATAATTGGTTATTTTAACTCTAAAACATTCTGAATTTTTTTTGCAACATCTGGTTTTTCATTTTGACTTAGTAGGAACTTTAGGTCTTCCATATTATCTACATCCAACATAATTCTTTTTACAAACACCAAAGACACATCTCTAGTAATTTCTTTGGCCGTACTCATATGAATTTTGTAACTATCTTCATCATAATGTGTTTTCATCAAATTTACTGGCATTCGTACAAGGGCATTCGTTCCATCGAATCTCCTTGAGGGAACAATAATTGCAAATTCTGAGGTGGTTTTAAATTTTAACATGAAATCAATATCTTGTGTTTTGATATATGGAATATCTTGAGGAAAAACAATTGAAGTTTCAAATCTATTTTCTAAAAGATACTTATCAGCTAGTGCAACTGCATTGTTTACTCCAGATTCTTTATTATCAATAATTGGAACTGCATCAAATTTTCTACTGATGTCTAAGGCCTTTTTTTCCTTTGTAACAATTATGATTTTATCGATTTGGGGTGAAATTGATAATGTATAGAGAACTTCTTCTAACATTATTTCACAGATTTTTTCTTTTTGCTCTAATGATATTCCTAATCTTGTCTTTGCTTGTAAGAAAGTTTTTACTGGTATTATTGCAGCGGTTTTCAAACTACGTGAATTTGTTTTAAAATAAAACTAGCTAAAGCGTCTTCGGATATTTTATTTTTCATAATTATTTTTGTGTCATATCCCCTCATGTCTAAATTTTGAATTTTCTTTACCAAAGCCTTGTCTTTTGAATCGACAACAATATTGGAACAAACATCTGAATACATCTTTGCCAATCCATACGCATTTGCTTCAATACCTGCCGCCTCCATGTATTTTGCGGCAGGACCTGTAATGGCTTTATCTCCAATCAATGGGCTTACTGCAATTACTTTTCTCTTCATTTTTGAAAGTTCTTTTCTAATTCCTTTGATTTGAAGCATTGGACCAATTGATGTCAATGGATTTCCTGGTGCAAGTATTACCCTATCTGCGTCATGAATTGCATTAATTGCCTCTGGATTTGGCCTTGCTTTTTCTGCTCCAATATACTGTATACCTTTAACAGGATCCTTTCCTCGATGTTTTACCCAATACTCCTGTAGATGCATTTCTCCCTTGTCCGTCGTAATTCTAGTTTCTATAGTGTTATCAGTAACTGGTATGATGTTTGCACTCACTGCAAACTTATCACATAACCATTTTGTAATGTCACTCAAATTTTTTCCATTTTTGAGCATATTTGTTCTAATCAAATGAGTGGCAGCATCTCTGTCTCCAACTCTAAACCACGTCTCCTCCCCCAAAATTTCCATCTGCCTCAAAAAGTTGAAGGTATCTTTTTTAATTCCCCAACCTTTTTCTTGATCAAGTATGTCTGCTAGGCCGTAAATTATAGTATCAATATCTGGACAAACATAGAGTCCGTATAACCAATAATTATCACCGACGTTAGAGATTACGTTCACTTTGATATCTTGGGATACCAACCCTCTAACTAGTTTAACAGAACCTGTCCCACCGGCTAATATAGCTACCATCATATTTCTTCTAAAACCATAATGTCTGTCAATATTACTCAATATTACTTTTTCAAAATATTCCGATCTATTTTTTTTGGATAAGTTTATTACTCTTGATCGAAGAAATTAACCCGTGTTTAGGGCTATAATTTTAACCATCTTCTTGGTTAGCCTACTTGTAGTTAGTACTAGTTCACCTGCATGGGCAGCTCAAATGAATGCTAGAATTGATCCTAATAGTGATGAATCTACCTTCAAAGTAACTTACATTAAAACCGTGTTTATTGAATATCCAAATGGTGGAAAAATATTTGATGAATTACGTACTCAAGAATGGACTATCACGGGAGCTGCAGATTCAACAAATCCCGGTGTTCAAAATCTGATTAATGCTCTAAACTCCAAAATTAAAAGTGATGGAAGTCAAGTGATAATTTCAGATCTAGATGTGACTTATAACTTTCATCTTAAAGGGAGAAACCTAGCTGCCGCAATAGATTACAAATTGATTTTAGAAGGAACCTTAATTAATTATATAATTTCCAAGGATCAATCTAAAACTTTGATTGATTTGGGTTGGAGAGGATTGACTGCTACTAATGACATTGTAATTGACGGCGTGGAAATAAACCATCCTATTTCTTTACTTAGAGATAAGGAACCTGCCGTATACAATATTCTAGCAGGAACTGAAGCCGAACAAATTTTGTCAAAAAATCTGATAGATGCAAACTATATCTTAGAACAACCAATGACGAATTGGCACTTTTTGTTTGATCCAACTGGAATCAACGTTGATGCCGGTACTTTTGGTTTAGATGAATCAATAACCGGTTTTGTCATATCTCATTGGACAATGGGGGAGAGTAGTCTTAGAGAGGGAAGGCAAGTTGAAAGAGTTTTTGAAGCAGAAGTTAATGCTGATCAAAAGTATGTAATTAGAAGTGTTCAATCAGCTGATGCAGCAAATCTTTCTACAATTGGGTTTGGTGCATTAGATTTGTTAGATGGCGTAGAAATTGCAGGAGTGACTCCTACTGCCCCTTCGGGATATGCAACAACCTCCACAGGTGAATTCCCCGTGACGATTGTTTATGGAATGGCAGCTATGGCTGCTATCGGCGGAGTTGGATTTTTTATAAAAAGTAGCAGGTCCCTCAAGAATCAAGAAACGGCCCAAACAGGAATTGATCCGAGCAGGTTAACTATGTATGACACCAGCCTCGCATCTGGTGGCTATCACACTAACAGGGGAGAAGCCCAATTAACAGATGATAGTGATTATCAAAAGACCAGAATCCTGTATGATGCAGAAACTACCCAACAAGCCCCCCCACAACAAAGCCCTCCACCACAAACAGCAACCCCTACCATGCTAGATCAAGCCTGTGGATGCGAAGCAGATAGTGGCGATCCTGATTATTCATGTGACTGTGCAATGCAAGGTCATTGTATTTGTAGTGCAGATTGTACATGTTCAACCGACGTTTGTAAAGAAACCGTCGGGCAACTGTAGTAAGATAGCTAATTACAATCTAATTTTTTATTTTTAAAAAAATTAGTGTGTGCTGGGAGTAACCCTCCTTCTGTTTTCACGATATTTCGCTTTGCAGCCTACCTGAACTTGGTACAGGATCCTTCAGTTCTGTTTGGCTTTGCTCCATGCGGGTCGGCTTTTTTCATTCCTTCTCTGGAAATCTCAGGTTTTGCCATCACAGTGCGCCAGGTTGGATTATTTTCTGCTCCGTTGCCAATCATCTCTGATTATCCATCTCCGGATCACATTTCCTGTATGGAGGGAGGAGTTTCCTCTGCCGTAGCAGCGTTTCGTGCTCCAGCTCACACGTTTTCTATTTTTTTTTATTTAATTTGAACATTTCTTTTTCATTTTTTTCCTATGATAAACAAAGTTCCAAATTCACGTTTCCATTTTTTTTTGCTTTTCAAATCTTTAATGTGCTTTGTCTTGGTTTCAAATCCTGCATCAACAAAAAATTGTTTCCATTGGCGTTTTGAATGTAGGTGCATTTGTACCTTCATCAATTTAGACCATTTTGTTGTTGCCTTGTTTTCCAGGTAAAAATCAATCCCACAGAAAAACTGTCCTCCATGTTTTAATAATTTGTATATTTGTTTCAAAGCCACTTCTATAGAGTCAGCATAGTAAATAGACTCCATGGCAAAAATAAAATCAAACTTGCCTGAGTATTTCCAAGATTCAATAGTTGTGTGAATATATTCTTCATTGGAATTTTTTTTATTTTTTTTAGCTTGTATTATCATCCTTTTACTTTTGTCAATTCCTACCGCTTTTCGACATTTTGGGTTTGTAGAAACTTTCCGAATTACCCAACCATTTCCACATCCAACATCTAAAAATGAAAATTGTTTTTTAAAAGAAATTTTTTCTAAAAACTTTGATACATTTTTACCATGTTCTTGCTCCATTAATTCAGCTTTACCATTTTGAGCCCATTCATCAAATGTTTTTCTAACTAGGTCCATTCTTTTGGTCTGTTTCTTTTCCATTATAATCTTCGGCTAATCTTGAGGATGAACGAGTTCTACGTCTTGCTTATATCCAAATTTTTTATGGGGTTATTGAAAAGAAATTGCCAGACGAATCTTGTAGAATCTGTGGAGAATCTCTCATTGATTTTGCACAATGTGCAGAGTGTAAAAAATTAATCAGTATGATTTGTAAGTCCTGTGGTACAAAGACTGCGGAACAGTTTCATAGTGAATGTATTCTCACTTTAAAAAGATCAGAGTATTTTCCAAAAAATATCATTAAGAATTTTCAGGTTACAACAATAGCCTAATGCCTTACAAATAAGACAAATCTTGGGTATCATACCTTCTTAAATTTTAAGTATGATTAAGGCATCTTTTGATCTCTATGAGGAAGAGGGCATTAGTAATTTGTTTTATTGTAATTTTGTTAATGCCTGTATATGCTAACGCACAAACATCTAGCAGAATCACCATTTTAGATAATTTTGGTGAGTATGACATTGGAGAGCCTCTTTTTATTTATGGCAAGGTTGCAAATTCCTCTGGAAATTCATTTCTAATAATGCAAATTATTAATCCTCGAGGTGATTTATGTCAAATCCAACAACTTGTTCCTCTTACAAATGGTGTTTTCATTACTGAGGTAATTCCCTTGGAGGGAAGAATTTGTGGATTAAGTGGAGAGTATGAAATAAAGTTATTTTATGGTGATTATTCTACCTCTACACAATTTCAAGTCACGTCAAATCAATATACTAAACCCTCTCCCAACGAATTATTAGAATCAGCTGAAACCCTGGTTTCTGAAAAAATTGACTTGATTGATCAAGAATTTGGTGTGGGAACAACTTTCTTTAATCGATTGAACCTTGCAGTTTCAAATAACGATCTAGAAGAATTAGAAAAAATCTATGTTGATTTGTCAAACGAGTTTTTCTCTGAGGCATTTATTTTTGAAATTAATCCACTAATACGACTTGCCATCTCCTCATCATTGAATTCTGTTGCTTCAATGTTGGAAGCTGATGAAATCTCTTTTGAAGTAGCAAAATCCATTGATAGTGAAATCTTTTCATCTATTTTCTATTATGAAATTGGTGATAAGAAAAATGGATTAGATATTTTATCGGATGCATTTGTAGAAGTGCAGAATGCAAATCCGCAAAAAACTCGTGTTAAGATTCTTACTTTTGATGAGATTGAAGAAACTTTGCTAAATCTGATGAAAAAATCTAATACTATTTTGACAAGGCCTGTAAAGGAAGAAATTGGTTTTATTTTTGCAAGGGGAACTGCTCCACTTTACACAACAGAATTATCTGAGCTTGTGGATCTTTTATCAAAGGCAAGATATCTAGACATAATATCAAGAAAACAAAGTGACATTTACAAAATAATAATAACTGATTGGAAAAACGAAAAAATTTCTTTTGAAACTAAATTAACTATTGATGAAGTACTTGAAAATAAAGAAAATACGGCAAAACTTCATCAGGGAGCGATAATCCTGCGTGACCTAGATAAGGTAGATAGGTTCATCTCCTCAAATTCAACTGAAAACTCTGATCTTGCCAACATCTTAATGCCTGACTGGAATTCAATGAAATCCAAACTACAAAGAGCCTCGTCTGTTGATGATATCATTGAATCTGAATCAGATATTTACAAGATGAGGCAAACCATTGATATCTCATCACGGATTAGCAAGTCCGTAGAAATCTCAAAAGATATTGGAGTTGACCGTGGCCTTTCTGAGGATTGGGAAAGGTTACTAGAGAGAGTAAAAAATGCATCCTCAGTTGATGAAATTCTAGAAATTGTCACAGAGTTTGACCGCTCAATGACTGAACTGCGAGAAAAGAGAAATCCTGTGGTCCTTCTAAAATTTGAGTACCAAATAATGAAGGAACAAGCAGAACTCCAAGCTGACTACAACAATCTTTACTTAATTGACAGTGCTCTAAAAATTCTTGACACAGCAGAACAAATGGCATCTGGCAAACCGTCTATTACAAGAATTGACAGGATTGAAGTCTTATTGGTTTGGGTCAGCGAGATTGCTCCAAAGATAAAGTCAGACCTTGATAAAAGAGATGAAGACGCAATAAAGGCACGTGCAGGAAATGTGCTTCAAAGAGCAAAGTCTCTAGAAAACCTAGTTGAATTAAAAATGATAAAAAACAGGTTCCTTCCAGGTTTCATAGAATTTTCAGAAACATTTAATGAAAAAATTGACGATGTAAGAGATCTTGTAATAAGAAATGATATTGATGCAGCAGATAACATGGTCCGTGATTTGTTTTCTGAATGGAGGCAAGTTTCCTATGCTTATGAGGAGGATCCCTATGGTTCTCCAGATGGCTACAATCTAGATGAGTTGAAGCGTATTGAATATAGAAAAAAACTAGATGCTTATTCAATTGCCGTTTCTAATTTTAATCCTTTTTCTTCGGCCGTAATTAGCGATTCCTCATCAACTTCTGGTTTTGCCCAGTTTACGGAAGAGTATAATGAGCTGACTTCCGAAGCGTATGAACTTGTTGAAATTGGTAATTTTGTAGATGTCGAGACAAAACTTTTAGAAATTGGACAATATCTCAGCGAAAATCTAGTCGCAACAAACAAGAAAATTATCTATAATATTTCATATGATTTAGAAAGGGAAATATGGGTTATTCGAGGCGCAGTTGACAAGGACCAATTTGACAGGCGAGAAAATATTTTTGTTACAATTTACAATATGGACGCAAGTACGCATAGCAAATTAAAATTCTCTGCCACTAAGCATGGTGATTTCTTTACACAATGGATAGCACCAGCTGATCCTGGGCTGTATTTTGTAACTTTGCAATATGAAGATTTTAAAGCAACTCAGATAATAAATGTCGAAGATAAATTTGAGGCTGTTTTTACAGAATCTGATTATGACATCGTTGAACTTGCAAGAGAATTTGAGGAACTGCAAACATTCATTGAGAATTTTGGGGGTGAGTATTATGACAGCGGGTCAAGATTTTCAAAAGTTATTGGCGATATTAAACTCGGTTTCGCAAATAGAGATAAAGAAAATATCGGTGAAAAATTAGAAGAGTTGAAAAGATTAATCGAAAGATATCTTCCAATTCGTTCTCACTATGCAATCATAGAGGCGCAATATGATGGCAATCTTGTTCTATCTGGCGCTGTCCAGAAATCACTTGCATTCAGAGAAGACTTGTTTGTGGATATCTTTGATCAGCAAGGAAATTTGGTAGAGTCAATTGCCCTAAAGGATGACTCTTCAGGCAGGTTCAACATACTGGTACAGACTCCCTTTGAACCAGGAGTATATGTTGCTCAATTGCAATATCATGATGTAATTGTAAATGATTTCTTTAATGTACGATAATTAGCACTTTGTAAGTTTGGTTATTCAAGTTTATGATGATAAACTGACTAGAGTCATTTTTCCAAAATTTTTCTTAAGAAATCGGGTTCAAGTTTTGTGAAATTAGTTTGATGCCGTACAGTTAATCGATGTTAACTTATTTTCTTATTCCCTTTACTAATCCAAAAAGTTGTCTTACTGCCAACTTTGGATGGTGAGTGGCAAGTTTTAGCATATTTGACAATCCAAAGTCTGCCTTTATAAAATTTAAAAATTCTTCTGCTGTTAACTCTTTGATGATATCTAGTTCTTTATCCCATTCTTCATCTGAAAGACCAACCCATCTGTCCTGCACTTTTCTTGCGGCTTTTATTTTAGATTCTATTTCTTTTCGCCAATTCTTTTCATAGGGTAATAAGGCTGATTCATCAGTCTTTCCTGATTTTAAAGCCTTAGCTGCTACCCTTCCTGCCACCCTGCCAAATTTTATGGCGTATCGTATTCCTTCTAATACCAGCGGATTTGCTTGTCCTGCAGAATCTCCAACTAGAATCAAATTACTGTAAACAGTCTTTCGCGACAAACCATCATTTGGAATCAAGCCGTAATGAAATTCAATTGGCGTAATTTTGCCCAGTCTGCCAATTGGCCCTGGTTTTGACTCCATCAATTCTTTTAATCGCTCTGTGGGATCAATTGATGATTCAGGCTTTCCAATGCCTACGCCAATTCTAACTTTGTCTTTACCTATCGGAAAAATCCACGCATATCCGGCAGGAGAGTACTTTTGACCTACCATCAACCACCATGTTTCAGGATCTACGTTCTCTGCCTTTACTTCGTATTCTGCACCAGCTCCAAATCTTTTCCATTGGGTAACAAAGCCCATTGATTTGCAGACAACTGATCCAAATCCACTAGAATCAATTATTATCTTGCCAAAAAATGATACGTCACCTTCAGTATTATTGGCACGTACTCCTATAATGTCTCCATTTTGGTTTTTTATAACATCTTTAACGTTGGTTTTTACGAAAATGTCTGCTCCTTGGTTCTCTGCTTGTTGTGCCAACCATCGAAATGTTTTCCTTACATCCAAAACTGCAGCTTGGGGGGTAGAGTCACTTATGGTCACCTCGTTATTTGGAGAACAAAAGGAATAATTTTTGATAGGATTATAGCAATCATCAGGTATTTGGAATTCTTTAATATTTTTTATCCATGTTACCCCACTGGTCCTAACAGTTTCAGCCACAGATTCTTCTTTTTCTAATATTGCAACCTTGGCTCCGTTTTTAGAGGCCTCATATGCTGCTGAAGATCCTGCAGGTCCTGCCCCGACGACAACAATATCATAATGAAACTCTTTATTCAACTCTTCTTTCTTTATTTCTCCAGAATATAATTTTGAGGTATTTTTTGTAGTGCTAAAATTCTATTTTTTTAGGATTGGATTACCACCAAGATCGTATTGTCTTTCTATATCAAATGTGGTCGTGTCTGATGCATCTCGATGCATGTAACTTTGAGTTTTTCCCTCCTTTTTTCTGCAGAACTTTTTGTGGATTGCCTCTTCTATCTTCAAAGTGTCTTCATTTTCGTGGAATAGACGCTTTCCACAATCTTCACATATTATTTCAGGCACAAAAACTATTGGTATCAAATCTATTTAGATGTTTCAGAAATTGATTAAATCTTTTGCCTGTTGGTACATTGATAGGACTATTTGTAATTAGACGAAGTTTCAGAAACCGAAACTTTAGATGTTTAATTTATTTTCATTATTCTAATGGAGGAATCCAACGTCATTTCATTTGCTTTGTGGTCTGTAATTACTGTAATAATGATTGGGGTTGTTGGGTTTAGCTATAAGGCTTATCTTAGGAGAAACAAAAATGAGACCTCTACATCTTGAAAAAAAAGGTTTACGTGGACTTGCAATAGCTGAAAGCTTTCGACAAAATTCCAGAAAATCTATTTTGTCCGGGATAGTAATGAGAAGAGATTTTGTAATTGATGGATTTGTCTTTGGAAGCACAACTCTGGATGCTGACGATGCTACAGAAGTCATTCTTCAAATGTATGAGGATTTAAAACGACCTGATATCAGTTATGTCTTAATTTCTGGTTTGATAATTTCTATGTATAATATTATTGACATTAAAAAAATTCACGAGTCATTAAAAATCCCAATAATTGGAGTGACTTATCACGATTCAGAGGGAATTGAAGATTCAATCAAACATCATTTTCCAGATTCATATGAATCCAAAATTAAAAATTATCAAAAACTTGGAATCCGAGAAAAAATTACATTACATACGTCATCAGACGTTTTTGTGAGAAAAGAGGGCTGTACGTTACATGAGGTAAAATATCTACTAAATGAATTGACTTTACAAGGTTCTTTTCCAGAACCATTACGTGTTGCACAGTTATTAGCAAAATCTTTGCTTCAAAAGGGATTATCCTTCTGAAGCTGACTTTCCACCATCTACATTAAGAATCGTGCCTGTAATCCAATCTGCCTCATCTGAAGCTAAGAACAATACTGCATTTGCAACATCAATCGGTTCCCCTATTCTTACGAGAGGAATTCTTTCTTCTATTACCTTTCTTGCTTGTGGGTCATCAAGATATGGTTTTATCATTCCTGAATTTATTATTCCTGGATTAACACTATTACATCTGATATTTCTTCTTGCATATTCAACTGCAATGGCTTTTGTAAGCATAGAAATTGCTGCTTTGGTAGAAGAATATGCTGCAAGATGTACTCTAGGAATTGCTCTTTCACCAGATATAGAACCAATGTTAATTATTACTCCACTTTTGACATCTGACATTTTGGCTAGAACTGCCTTTGTCATGTGAAAAACTCCAAAAAGGTTCACGTCAATTAATTTTTTGATATCCAATTCTTGCATCTCGTGGAAATGAACCGGGTCATTTATTGCACCTGCATTATTTACAAGGATGTCTATCTTTCCATATGTATCAACAATCTGAGTTATTGTCTGAAATACTTGAGATTCATCAGTCAAATCACATGACATTGAAACGGTTAATTCTTCCTTTCCGATCTCTTTTCTTGTTTTTTCTAATTTTTCGAGATCTCGCGCTATTAAAATAACCTTGGAACCCTCTTCAACAAAACGTTTTGATATTTCTTTTCCGATATCGCTTGATGCTCCGGTTACAATTGATACCTTATCCTTTAATCTCATATGGCAATTTTATTGTTGTAGCTTATAGAATTTGTGGTATGTCGTAGTCATAAGAATACAATAAAGAGATCAGCTCTTTTCATTTAGTTTTTTTAGGTATGCCAATATTCCTGTATAGTCCAAATTACCAAATCCATCTTTTACGGCATTTCCATAAACTTCCTTGGCTTTTTTTGTCATGGGGAGTTCTAATTCTAATGACTTTGAGGTATCCAAAATGGTATTGATGTCTTTTTCCAGATTTTCGAGGGTAAATGTTGCATCAAATTTGTCTTGAATCATCTTGTATCCTTTATTTTCACTCATTCCAGTTTTAAAATAAGTTGAATTTAATATTTCAAGGAAAATCTTTGGATCTACGTTTACAGCTCTTGATAATGTAATTCCTTCAGATAAAGCAAGAGCCAACATTGTAATCTGGAGGTTCATCGCCAGTTTTACCCCATGTGCAGTTCCATTTTCCCCCAAAAAGAAAACTTTGTTGGCAATGGTATCAAAAACCCCTTTGCATTTATTGAATGTGTTCTTGTTACCTGCGGCCATCATTACCAAATCTCCAGTTATTGCCACATTTGGACCTCCCATTACGGGCGTATCTAACATAACAATATCATTCTCAAAAAATTTTTCTGAAATATTTTTTGATTCCAGAGGATTAATTGTACTCATATCACATACAACTAGATCTTTATGACGACCATGAATTATTCCATCTTTTTCAAAGGAAACTTGTTTTACTGCACTTGCATCTTTTACTACCGTAATTACTACTTCCGAATTTTGGGCAACTTCTTTTGGCGTCCTCACAATTTGAGCTCCTTTCTTTTTTAGCTCATTTGTTTTCTCCGTTGTTCTATTGTATGCTGTTAATTGATATCCCGATTCTAACAAATGTAGCCCAACGGCATTTCCAAGTATGCCAGTTCCCACAAGCCCTATTTTTTGCATTTACTTTTACTCCTTGAACTTTTTAATTGTTACCTTTAATTTCTTTCTTCATTTTTTATTTCCCATTGGCCGTTTCCAAATCTTGATATTTCAAATTCTAACTGCCCGATAGTTTTATCTCCTTTGTGAACTTTGCCATAGTCATGTTTTTTCATTTGGAAAAGTTTTTCCTTAGGTTTGTATCCTCCCTCAATAACTTTAATTTTAAATCGCTTACTTGCCTTTATTATTAATTTTCTAGCAACTTGCACTTTTCCTATCCACGAAAACATTTCAAATTCCCCAAAATTCTGTGTAGAAATAGAATATCCGTATAATCGTGCTTCAAATTTCGTATTCTTGGATTGTTCATTTAACCAGGCGACAACTTCTTCCCCATGGCCTTTTTCAATTCCAAATGTTTCAGAGTTTTCCATGTACAAAAAATGAAATAAATTCAATACATAATAATCATTTTCAAATTTTTGTTAAACTAAAATATGAATTACACGTTAAAAATTTCATGATTACTATTGATTGTAGGGATGTCGAATCCATCAAAAGTGAACTTGTAGTCTATGTCTCCGACCAAGTTGCCGCGATTCCTACCCTAAAAAACCATGAATTCATTTTATCTACAATAGATGACGATGAAATATTAGATAAAAACTTGGTAATAAATTCCATCAAAGAATTTTTGGATTCGATAGGAGAGGGTAAAAATTTTGCCGTAATTTCAACCAAAGACACAGTTAGTATAAGATCTATTTCAGGTAAGAAAATTGAACGTGACCCTGTTCCACAACCTCAGATGTTTTCCTGTACTCATTGTGGGTTTATGACAAGATTTGAAGTAGAACACAACGCCCATGTGAAACTTCATTATTTGTAATCTCTTCAAAATCATTATAAAAATTATCTTTCTTTTTATTTCTTGAAGATATAATTGAATGGAAAAGTCAAAATTTCGAAAAACTTTTTGATATTCTTTGATAAAATTAAATGCAAGCAAAGTTTAGAAGTTATGTTTTAATTTCTATTGGTTATGATTCATTTTCACATAGATCATAAATTAAAAGTCACATGTTTTTGGTTTTACATAATTCTTGGTTCTACAAAACCATAAAATTTCAAAAGAAGTAACGAAAAAACCTATAATGAGTTTATCCAAATTTTTTTTCAAGTAATGAATCTCAACAGGATCTTTATAAGGACTAAATACAAGAAATAATTATGGAAAAATCAAAAAAGTATAACGTTACTAAAGTTTATTGCAGTAAGTGTGATCTTATTTTTGAATCTAGAGAAAAATTCGAAAGACATTTTGATACACATTATTCAAATGTCACCTGTGAGGCATGTCCAATCGACACGGCAATTGCAAAATTTGTGAACCTGTTTAGACGCAAATCTCACAGCAATTTGGAATAAGTTTTTTAACCAAATTTCCGCGATTTGTTATATGAACACCAAAGGCATTATTGTTGGGGCCATAGTAGCCATTATTGCTATTGGTATAATTTTATCATATTCATCCGCCCCTAGCGAAACTGTAAACTTGGATATGGGGAGAACTCATGGAGATGTTTCAACTGCAATGGGCTCTCCAATTTTAGGAGATCCCGATGCTCCAATAACCATTGTGGAATTTGGAGATTATCAATGCAGTTCATGTTACAATTGGTTTCATAAAGAAAAACCTGCAATTTATGAAAATTACATTGCTACAGGTAAAGCTAATCTTGTTTTTGTTGACTTGGCTATCTTGGGCCGTGATTCTCTAACTGCAGCTCAAGCATCGTATTGTGCTGAAGACCAAGGAATGTATTGGGAATATCATGATTTGCTGTACAATTCTCAAGAATCCAAAATTGATAATGGCTGGGCAAATTCTGAAAGATTAAAGGCATTTGCCTTTAGCTTAGGTCTTGATATGGATTTATTTGAGAGCTGTCTTGATTCTGGTAAATATACTAAAAGAGTACAATACAATGTGTCTGTAGCAAAAAAACATGGTGCACGAGCTACTCCAACCTTTATCATTGTTGGCCCTGATAATCAACAAGAACAATTTGAAGGTGCACAACCCTACAGCACATTCAAAAAAATTATGGATAATATGATATGATATGGTTGAAACTCTAAAGATCGTATTCTCAAATTTTAGATATTCTCTATTAGCGATAGGAATTTTCCTTCCTATGTTATTCGTACTACTTATTTTATCTGAGTTTATTTTTCTTGAACCCTATTTTGTAGGACAAATTCCAAAAGGAACAGAATTGGGTTTTTCGCTAATTATTATTTTATCGGCACTGTCTGCTTTAGTTCTTCCTATGAATATTTACAGAATTAATATCTTGAAAAATTCAAAAGGTAAAATTGGTGGAAGCATATTTGGTTCTTTTATTGGAGCAGCAGCAGGAGCCTGTAGTTGTGGCCCTATCGGCTTTGCAATCATCTCTACTTTTGGAAGTGTTGGTGCAACATCTTTGGCATTTCTTACTAACTATGAAATTCCAATTAGAATTATCGCCATTGCCTTATTGGCAATTATTTACTTTACCACAGTAAAATCGTTAAGAGTAGAATGCAAACTCAAGCCAGAATAGGCTCAATTACATTATAAAATGAATTACTTGGAACATTAAGATTTACAAAATTTTCAGGTTGAATAATTTTTGCTAGTATTTCCAATCCTGTGATGGTTCGAATGCTTGGTTTACTGAAAAATGAGTTAGCATCAACTGCAAAAATTTTTTTATTTTTAACAGCTCTCAATTTAATCCAATCTGAATCATTTTTTAGTATTTTATTATATTCCTTAACTGTTCGCTCAGTATCAAAGCCGCATGGCATAAGAATAATTATTTCAGGATCTGATTTCGATATTTCATAAAAGGTCATTTTTCTAGAATGTTCACCTATTTTACTAATCATGTTTATTCCACCTGCAAATTCAATCATTTCTGGAACCCAATGACCTGCTGTGAAAAAAGGTTCAATCCACTCTATTGCAAGAACTTTTGTTTTTCTTGAATTTGACACTTTCTTTATGTGTGAAATTTTCTCCCAAAGTTCTGTTCTAATTTCTTTAGATCTCTTGTTTTTTCCAAGAATTTCTCCAATTTCAGTTACGGATGTTAAAATTTCCTCCAAGTTATGTGGATCCATTGAATAAACTGTGGGTTTTTTGGCTAAAATACGAATAGCTTTGTTTACTTGATTGGTGTGAGCTGCACATACCTCACATGTTTCTTGAGTTATTATCAAGTCAGGGTTAGCTTTTTTCAAATTTGTTTCATTTAAAATAAAAATATCTTTTCCTTCCTTTAGTAATTGGGAAGACTGGGTGTTAATTTCATCACTGGATAATTTTTCAGAATTTATCACAGAGCTAATCACTTGAGGTTTTGTCTGTGCATCTTTTGGATACTTGCATTCATGTGTAACTCCATAAAGCAATTCTTGATCTCCTAGTTCGTAAATTAATTCAGTTGCGCTGGGCAAAAACGAAACAATTCTCTTAATTGTCATAATTCTGATGAGAAGTTGATCCTTAAACATTAGCCGCTTTTGGTAAATTTTTCAAAATAGTCAAGTTAATAGCACAAATTTACGCATAAAATTTGGTGTCTTCTAACTCTCAAGATATTCGAAGATCTATTTTGGCAAAATGGCATGAAAATTTATCAAAATATGGGAATTTGTTTTCCTCCGATTCTATTAGTGGAACCAGTCCTCCATCAATTTTTGTAGGTTCTTATAATTATCCAAAGGTCAGTGTAGGTCCGATGGTTCCTCCAATCCATGGCGATACAAGTTTACTTGACAATCCTGAAAAATGGGCTGGAAAATCTTTAGAAGAGATTGTTAATTTTCGATTGAATTTAGTCCGTGGAATTCAAAAAATTTCAGTGAATGCAACTGAGGGAAGATACATAGAAAATTTGCAAGAGGTTGCAATGTCATCCAAACCAATTGATTCTGATTTAGAATTTCACAAATCTGTATCAAGTATCTCCATTGATGGTGAAAGTGCGCCCTTTGGACCAATCGGGGAGATTAAATCGGCAAAATTTTCTAGTTCTTCTTCCACTAAATCTATTGAAAAAATTTTTTATGATAAGGATTTGAAGTCAAAAGAGGCCATCTTGAATTTGTATAATTCTGGAATTGATGTTTCTAGAATTCAAAAGTGTTTTAGTGTTGGCATGATAGGTAAAGAAAGAAAACTTGTCCCAACAAAATGGAGTATTACTGCAACTGATGATATTATTTCAAAATCCCTAGTCGAAGAAATACTTGATTACAGTTTAATAGACTCGTGTAAGGTTTTTTCCTATGAACATTTAGGAAATTTTTTTTCTGTTGTTTTATTTCCACATAGGTGGATTTACGAAATGGTTGAAGCCTGGTATTCCAACGGGGCTTTGGGATTTGGTTCTGATCATGAAGATGCACGGGGACTTGGCCATCCTCCTGCTATTGCTGGGGCATACTTTGCTGCAAAATTAGCAATAGTTGAATATCTTTCAAAAAATAAAATTCAATCAGGAGCAATAATTTTAAGGGAAATTCGGCCCGAATATGCCATTCCTGTGGGAGTATGGCAAGTGAGAGAAGGTATTAGGGCAGCTATGAAGAAAAAACCCTTCATCGCTGACAATTTTGATCATGCTATAACTTTGGCCTCAAAAATGATGAGCATCAGTAAATCTGAATGGCTTTCGCATGGAGATATCGGAAAATTGATGAGGCAAAAAACCATTTCTGATTTCTTTTAAAGTAATTTCATAAAATTACGTCCACGTTGTAAAGTAGAATTTTCTCCTTAAATCTTCATGGAAAATACCCGTTGCAATAAATGTAGTAAAATAATTCTAACGTCTGAAAAATATGTAATAACCTTATTTTTTGTGGAAGACCTGCCCTCTAGTCCATATTATGAGCATCTTAAATGCCCTGAGAAATTCTCTATTTTTGAATAGAAGAAGCTTGAGATATTTATTGGTCAATTTTTTGCTTAAGCATAGTGCAAAATAAAAATCTCTACATCGCTATTGCAATTATTTCAAGCCCAATTTTATTTGCTCTCGTTGTGTTTCCTGATAGTTTTAGCCTAAGTTGGAATCAAGGTAGAGGCGGGTTTCTTTTTGCCTTGGCATTTATCATTGCTGAAATAGTAGGACTCAGAATTATCATTTCTACGAAAAAATTGCTGGCAGTAGTTCCTTTGGCGGTTCTAACAATAGCTTATATTGTTGGTCTTGAATACGGACTTCGGGATTTTATTTTAAGTTCGTCAGAACAATACAACGTTGAACTTATTTATTCTTGGACATGGATGTGGGACTTTATTGTAATGACAATTTTTGTTATTGTCTCTCTAACAATTTATTTTGGAAAAAGGTGGATTCGAATTGCCCCTGCAGGACCTATCTTTTTGGGAGGAAGTGCAATCATTCTTTCACTTGATGCCTTCTTTCCCTACGATACACTTGGTCCTCTACAATACGTTGTTCCATATCTTGTTCAAGCAAATGTTTGGCTGATAGGATTTTTTGATCTTGGAGTTGCAACAGCACGTGATAACATCATGTTTCTTAAAGGGGATCATGGTACGATGGTTCTTCAGGTATTTTGGCCTTCAGCAGGGGTCCATAGCGTAATTATCTATTCACTTGTAATGGGCGCATTTCTTTTAAAAATGAATATTCCAAGAAAAAGAAAATCTATTTACTTTATTCTGGGGATCATAGGCACCATCATTGTAAACATGATCAGGATATTTTCCTTATCATGGTATGCACTAAAAGTTACCACCAATGCCGAACAATGGGAAGAATTTCATTCTGTTGCAGGAGAAATAATGTTCTTGCCATGGCTTTTTGTTTTCCTTTTGATAGTAATATTGATTGAAACAAGGAGGCTCAAAAAGTTAGAGGCTGAAGGTAATTCTCAAAAGTAGTTTGTGATACTACTTTGATCTCGTATCTCCGAGAGTTCAGATACTTTTACTCCAATTCTTCTTATGGGTATTTTTTGTTCCTCCAAAGCATTTTTTAATAACTGTTCTACATTTTTTTGTAATTCTTCCAAATTTAATGTTGGGTTTTTGAGCATTTTTGATTTTGTTTTATTTGATAAATCTGATTGTACTAGTTGTATTCCAACAGATTTGAACATTTTATTTTTATTAAAAACAACTTGGTGCAATTCGTTACACAATTGTTTTAAATTTTCTAAAAGAAAATCAAATTCCATTGAATCTTTTTTCAACGTAACGATTTTGCTATACTGTATATTTGGTTCTCTTATCTTTACTGGCTCGTTGTCTATGCCTCTTACTGAGTTGAATAGGTAAGTTCCATTTTTTCTTCCAAATTCTTTGTTGAGAGTAAACACATCTAGTTCTTTTAGGTCCCTTATTGTTTGAAGATTCATTTCAGAAAATCTTTCTTCTGTTTTTCTACCGATACCCGGAATATCTCTAATTTTTAAAGGCGCTAAAAACTCATCAACTTTTTCTGGCAACACCATTGTTAATCCATTAGGTTTTTGAAAGTTAGAGGCGATTTTTGAAATAAGCCTATTTGGTGAAATTCCGATTGAACAAGTAAGATTCAATTTTTTTTTAATTTCCTTTTTTATTTTAAAGGCCAAATTTTCAGCTTTCCCCCAATTGTAATTTACCTCTTTTGTGACATCCAAATATGCTTCATCCTTTCCTACATACTCAAAAATATCAGCATGTTTTTTCATAATCTCCATGGCTTTTTCAGATATGCCTATGTAGTAATCAAAATCCACAGGTAAAAAAACGGCATCTTTTTGATCCTCCAATCTTTTTTTTGCAAAACTAATTGGAAGTCCTGATTTTACTCCAAACTTTCTTGCAGTATAATTTGCAGTTGCAATAGCACCGCTGTCTCCTCCTCTATTTGAAAAAACACATACACAAACAGGTTTTGATTGTAAATCTGGGTTTCTGATCTCCTCACACTGAGCATAAAAGTAATCAAAGTCTATGTGGAAAACTATCCTAGTTTCCAATGATTAGAATACTTGGTTTGATTATTACTGTATTACGTATTCATCTAAATACTCTTAAATTTCAATAATTTTGTGGATTATCCTGTAACTTCTAACAACGATGGAATACACATCAAACCTGAAAATATGGAAAAAGAGCATCTTTATCATTGCATTTTTAAAAATAAAGTTCTCTTAGTGTACAAAGACTCACAAGATTTTCTAAATTGCTATGAGATCGAGGAAGAAGATCTGGTAAATCAAATCAAAAACAGTACAAATGATGACGAAGTGGAAAAAATTTTTGAAGATTATGTCCAACATGCGGATATTAAAAATTTAATAAAAGGAAATGACGATTTTATTATCGAAGGAAAATCAAATTGAGTGCCTCCAAAAAGACTAAAGATGCTGAAGATATTTTATCCGAATTTCAAGATTCACAAGATTCAAAAAAACAAGAACCAGAACCACCAATTGAATCAGAATCAGAACCACAAATTGAATCAGAACCAGAACCACAACTTGAATCACCAGAGTCAAAACCACAACTTGAATCACCAGAGCCAAAACCACAACTTGAATCACCAGAGCCTAAAACTGAATCCACTACTGAAGAAACAACCAAATCCACTACTCGAGAAGCACACGATGTAATTTACATTGGAACTAAACCAATCATGTCATATGTTGCAGCTACACTCACACAACTTTCAACTCTACCATTGGTTACCATTAAAGCAAGAGGGAAGAGAATCACCCAAGCGGTAGATGTTTCCCAAATGATAGTTAAAAGAATGGATACGGTTGGATACGAAATCAGCGATGTTAGAATTTCATCTGACTCTCTTTTGTCTCAAGATGGGAAAAAACGAAATGTTTCTACGCTCGAACTTGACATTACTAAAAAATAAAAAAATTAAAAATGTAATTATCTTAATTGTTGGAGTCTCGTTTATTCTATTGTTTATACTAATTTCTGATAGTTCCTGTGGAATCAGACATATTACAATAGTAAATGATTTGAAGTCTTATGAAACTTCTTTAGACCCTGAATTTTGTGAGGAATTGGTACAAAAAATCGACTCGTTTAATATGCAATGTACACCAGAAGTGGAAATTTTAGATTGTGGTTAAATTTTTAAAATTTTTTTAGGGATTATCTATACATCGAGTCTTTTAGATGCCATGCTTCCTCAACATCCTTTTTGATCACTTGTTCCACTTTTTTTGCTTCTTCTTGCAAAGCAGGAATATTACATGATGTACCTGGAATTAATTGCGATATTGCCATGCAAAGATTTGCACTAGACCTAAAGTCTGGACTCACTCCATCTGAATGAATAAGAATTACAATTACATCCTGTTCAGTCAAACTTCCTTCATTTAGTAACATGCCAGGAATTCCTGGAATAGTTCCATTTTCTAGAATTTTTATCCCAGACTCTTTTATTTTTTTTGTAGCACTATCGGTGCTTCCAACAGCAAGTATTTCTTCATTCTTTTCTGTAGATTTTACTGATATGCTACTTACTATGAGAGATATTTTTTGATTTTTTGCCCATCTTAGCATTTTTTTTGCGATACCTCTATGAAGTGATGCTTCTAATGTAAGATGTGACACAAATGCCGCAACTTTTAGTTCATCATTTACAAAAATACGTGTAGGGTAATTGGGCTTTCCATCTTTTATCAAACTAATAGGTGGAAAAACATCTGAATCAATTATTCCTGCTAATTTGAATTGTGAGGTGTGTATCATTGATTCTGCTGCAATAGCACTGCAAAATCCTACTGATGGAAAACCATCAATCAAATAACCTCCTTCTAGATTCAAAGGTCTTAGTTCTTTGATTATAATTCGGGGATACAATGAATTAGGTAGAACGGTATTAAATAATAATATTTGTCAAAAAAAGAAAACTATTTTTTTAATCTTGATAAAAGTGCAGCATAAATGAATGGCAAAATTGTTGTAACTTCCGCATGCAATGTAGTTTGTCTGGCTTTTTGTGTAACTTTTCCCCAAGAAATGGCTTCTCTTATCAGGGCGCCACTCAAACTTCCATCAAATTCTTGAGCAGTTGTTATGTAAAACGCATAATCCAATCCTTCTCTATATTGATTCCACCATAAGGTATGATGTTTTGATATTCCTCCACCAATCATTAACGCACCCGATTTTTCGGCCTTGAAGATCAATCCTGATAACAAATTGGCATCGTCGATCAAATTTAATTTAAAATCACTATGTTTTTGGGAAAACATCCAGATTTGACTTCCTACTGCACCATCCACGATTCCGGGAACTATTACCTTTACATTATTTTTAAAAGCCCAGTGAAGAAAAGAATCTTCACCTAGATGTCTTCCTATCATTTTGCATATGTCTGCAGAAGACATTTCTTTTACTCCTTTTTGATATTCTTCTTCTAAAAAAACCTGCATTTTTTCTTCTATTAGGGGACCATAACTTTCCATTGGAACCAAAATGTTTCCTAACCTGTGAATATTTTGATCCGCCAATTCTCCATCATCCATGGTAAAAGATCCTTCTTGGTAGTGGGAATAATGTCGAGCAATATCATGATCTAATGCACCACAAGTAGTGATTACAACATCGAACCAGTTATTTTTTATCATATCCTTGATAATTCCACGAAGACCAGTAGATACCACGGCCCCCACAAACGAAATAAATTTTAGACATTTTTTATCCGAAATCATATCTGATAAAATTTCTAATCCATCTGATAGATTTACTGCTTCAAACCCACCCGATTTAGATAACTCTTCAAAAATTTTTTCGATAGTTGTACTTGAATTAATCTCAACATCTTTGACGGGACGACCCGGCTTTAGCATGGTTTGGCTTTTGATGTCATGTATAAAATTCTGCCTACGGAATTTTAATTGTATGTTCTTTTCAAGGTACCTTTAAACCAGCCAAAAGATGACAAATTTCAAATGACGGGAAGAATCAAAGTTGGATTAATAGGAATTGGTAATTGTTTTGCAGGATTAATTCAAGGTATAGAATATTATCAACAAAACCCAACACAAGAAGTAACAGGTATAATTCATGATAACTTGGCAGGTTATGGAATACATGATGTTGATTTTGTATGTGGTTTTGATGTAGGCGAAAATAAAATTGGCAAACACCTCAATGAAGCAATTTACGAATATCCTAACATGGTTGATTGGATACCAAAAGAATCTATGCCAAAAACCGATGCTAAAGTGTACGAAAGCCCTGCCTTAGACGGTGTTGGATTATGGGTAGAGAACAGAATAAAACCAATTAAAAGCAATAAAACCGACGAACAATTAAAAGAAGAAATCAAAACGGTCCTCAAAGAAACTGGGACTGAAATTCTAGTCTCTTATTTACCTGTGGGTTCTGATAAAGTAACCGAATTTTGGGCAAATATCTGCCTTGATAACAATATTGCTTTTGTAAATTGTATCCCTTCATTCATAGCCTCAGATGAAAAGTGGGCCAAGAAATTTGAAGAAAAAAATATTCCTGTAATTGGTGATGATATTAAAGGGCAAGTTGGCGCAACTATAGTACATAGGACACTGGCAAAATTATGCAGTGATCGTGGAACTAAAATTGAGAGAACATATCAAATCAACGTTGGCGGGAACACTGACTTTCTAAACATGAAAGAACAAGATAGACTGGCATCTAAAAGAATCTCCAAAACCGAAAGCGTTCAAAGCCAACTTGCTACAAGACTAGATGATGATCAAATTTATGTTGGGCCATCTGATTTTATTCCATTTTTGGGTAATACCAAACTAATGTTTATGAGGATTGAAGGAAGGCAGTGGGCAAACATTCCATATAACATGGAAGTTCGTCTAGAAGTGGATGACAAAGCAAATTCTGCTGGAATTGTAATTGATGCAATTAGATTAGCTAAAATCGCTCTTGATAGAGGTGTTGGCGGTCCGTTAAGACCTGCTAGTGCATATTTAATGAAACATCCTATAGAACAAATGGCTGATATAAAAGCAAAGGAAGCCTGCGAAAGTTTTGTAGCAGAAAAATAATTAGTAACAAAATTTTTCAGAATTGAAAAATCTTACCTTTCATTTTTTCAAATTTTAATAAACCAAAATTTTTTACAACAACCCTTCTTCTTTTATTTTTATGATCTTTGGTATCAACACCTTATTCTATGCCCAAAATTTAACCCTAAACCAAAATTTCTATTTGGAGATAACAAAGATCTCTGAACTGATGACTGAGGTCAAAGAGTATCAATGCAATTCATGTAGACTCTCTAGGTGACTTGTTAAGTTAGTTAAAGGGCCTTACAATTTTATGTATGACTCTACGAGTTTTCCAATCTATCTAATGCTTTTTTCTTTATAATTTTATTTTGTAATCTATTTAAAATCTAAAAATTCTGAAATTCTGATGATTCCTTCTTTATTTGTCCTATATGTTCTAGTCTGGATTATTCCAACTTTAACCATAAATTCTCACTTTTTAAAAGATAATTCTAGAAACAAACTAAATTTTTTTATTTATTCTGTTAGAATAACTTAATAGACTCAAAATTGAATTATTAACGTGGAAAAGTATGAAAAACTTCTAAACATGCTTATGGATTTTAATGATTCCGTTCGATTTGCGGCAGTATGCAACTCCAAAGGGGAAATTCTGTGGCACAGCCAAAGATCAGGAATTAAGAACTTAATACCATTGGCAGACACCAAAAAAACACTTGTAAGGGCAGTTGGTGCATGGAAGGAACGGTCAAAAATTACTGATAAGGTTGGACGTGGTCTATATGTAATAGCTGCGTATGAAAAAATAAAAAGGATTACTATACCTCTTGACAAAGAAAATCTTCTCTTCATCAGTGTAGGTAATACTCCCTTGAAGACAAGTAAAGGGAAAAGCTATGGACATCTTGTTGAAATGGGGAAGATAATGTCGATAGTTGATTTCGTAAACACAAATTTGTGATTCTTTTCCTTTGGTTTTTCCATTTTTAAAAGAAGCCCAAAAATTGTAAAATAAAATATTTTTTGCGTTATCTGTGCTTGAAAGTTAAAGGTATAAAATATTAAATCTCAATACCTCCTAACTACTAGTCGGCTCTGATTAACCATTACGAAAAAAATGGTAGTAAAACTGGAAAAATTACTCAATTATGTCAATTAAACTTGTTATACATTGATTATCCAACCAATTTGAAAAATTTACTTATTGGTACATGTCAAAAGAGTGGAGATCTTTGGTTTCAAATCATTTGGTTTTAAGAATACTACCGTGCAATTTGAACCTGGCTTGATTTGTATCTCTGGGCCAAACGGTTCGGGAAAAAGCAATATTCTTGATGCCATAATGTTTGCAATGGGTGAAAACAAACCAAAAGTTCTGAGGGTAGGTAAATTGAGAGAGCTGATCCATGATATTGAAGGAAACAGACATGGCCCAAAAATGGCAAGAACTAGTGTACATTTTGATAACTCCGATAGAAAAATACCAATTGACTCTGATACTGTTGAAATTACAAGAGAGATGGACGATAAAGGCGAGAACACCTATTATCTAAATAAAAAAAAAACTAACCGAAGCCAAATTTTAGACCTTTTAGATGTGGCAAATGCAGGATTAGGCCAATTAAATGTAGTTCAGCAGGGAACAATTACTAGAATTTCTGAATTTACACCTGAAGAAAAAAGACAAACAATCGAAGATTTACTGGGTCTGTCATATTTTGATGATAAAAAGGCAGAATCTCTAAAACAACTTGATGACGCTGACAGAAGACTTGATATCGCTTTGGCAAGAATGGGGGAGATTAAAAAGAGAATTGATGAATTAGAAGATGAACGAAACCAGAAACTCCGCCATGATTTTCTTCAAAGAGAACTAAATCGATACAACGCAATTGACTCTGCCAATAAAATGAAAGAGGTACTCGATGAAAAAAGCACGAAAGAGGTGATATTAGAAGATATTTCTTCTAAAATCAAAGGATTTGACGAGGAGAAATCTATTCTTAAGAACGAAATAGATACACTTGAGGGGCAAAAATCAGGATTAATGCAAGAGGCTGATGACTACAATCAAGTCAAAGCCTCAATTGATTCTGAACTTAGTGTGGCCATGCAACAATTTGAAGTCTTTAACAGCGGAATTATGGCATCAAATAAAGGAATAGAACGGATTGATACCAGAATACCAGAAATTAAAAATGAATTAGAGCACATTTCATCTTCTCGAAATGATTCCGAATCCAAAATATCTCAAATCAAAGAATCGATTAATGACACTAATACACAAATTAAAAACATTAATGATAACATGCATGAGATTGATTCTATTAGAGATAAAATTTTAGGAGAGCAGTCTCAAGCTTCTGCAAGAAAATTAGAAGTTGATAACAAAATAAAAATATTAAATGAACAACTTAATTCTGTAAAAGTAAAACTATCTTCAACTCGAAATGAAAAAAAGGAAACAGAAAATAAAATTAACTCAAATTTAACAAAACTATCTGGATTTAAGCAAAATATCACAGAACTATATGATTTTGAAACAAGACTAGAATCTAAGATGAATAACCATAAAGCAACCATTACGGAATTAAAAACAAGAATTTCTAAACTTAATTTAAAAAAATCTAAAATACTAAAAGATTCTGAAGAGGTGAATCTTATTTTAGAAAAATCAAGTAAAGCTGCAACTCAATACGAAACAAAAATTAAAACTATCAAAGGAATCATGCATGAAGATTACACTGTTGCAAAACTAAAAGAAGATGCTGATAAACTTGGAATCAAAGGTTTGGTTTATGAAATGATTTCATGGGAAAAAAAATACGAACGTTCAGTTCTTGCAGTTAGCTCTAATTGGATTAAGGCAATTGTAGTAAATGATTTTGCAACATTACTTGGAATAGCAGAAGTTGCAAGATCAAAAAATCTTCCAAAATTAAAAATTATTCCTCTCGATGCAATACCCAATTTCAATTTGAAATTACCCAAAGAACAAGGAGTACTGGGGGTCTTGTCTGATTATGTAGAATGTATTCCTGCATATTCTCCCCTCAAAATGTTTCTATTTGGCAACGTCGTTTTGACAAATTCAGTAGAATCTGCTTCCAAGTTGTCTAAATTAGGCTACAAAGCAGTTACTCTTGAGGGAGAATATTTTGAGGCTAAGGGAGGAGGTGTGGTAATTGATATTAATTCAAAAATATCGAAACTCACTAAAATCATTTCTCTTAGCTCATCTATTAATGGATTATTACAGTCAATTAGTCTTCTAAAAAAATACATTCTTAAGAAAAAAAACATAATAGAAAAAATTGAAAACTCCATTCAAAAATATACTGCACGATTATCTATTTCTGAGAAGGAATGGGTTTCTACTACTGAAAATTATTCTAACCTAAAATCGAGAATTTCCTCCATCAATAAAATAAAAATACAAATAGTACAAAGAAATTCTGAACTCAATTCAAAAAATAAAGCCCTGTCTGCTGGATTGGCCGTACATGAGTCTCATGTTGACTCTTTAATAGAAAGAATTTCCCTTGTTGAAGAGAATTATGCCAGTGGAGAACAAAAACGAATTTCAATTGAATTAACAAAAATGAATTCGAAAAAATCTGAAATTGAAAAATTACATACTGCTATTATGAACGAATATAGAAATAAATCCTCTCAATTATTAGCTGCTGAATCAGAAGAAAATAGATCAAAATCCCAATCAAAAAGTCTTCATGAAGAGAAATCTTCCTTGATTTTAGAACGTCAAGATTTAGAAAATAAAATTAAAAATTTAGAAAAAGAAAAAGAATCAAAACAAGAAACACTTGAAAAGTTAAGAGAAAAAGAACAGGAACTCATTTCCACCTCTGGTACATCAATAGGACAAATCAAAGAATATGATGATAAATTAAGAATATTATCTGAAAAAAATCAAACTAATGCAAAGGAAATTAGCTCTTTTGAAAGACAATCCGATTCATTAAAACGGGATCTAGTAGACTTGGTTGAAACCGAATCCAAATTGAAAAAATTTCTAGCGGCCTTTGGATTTGATTACACCATGGAGACATTTGATGTTGAGCCGGTTGTTAAAGGGTTAACTGCTGAATTAAACTCTTCAAATGAACTAAACGCCAAAGCTCCGGAAACGTATCTGGAGGTGTCTTTTGGTTATCGTTCAATGTCTTCGCGTAAAAATTCACTAGAAGAAGAGCGTATTTCTATTGTAAAATTCATAGAAGGCATCGAAAAAGAGAAACGTCAAACCTTCTTAGATGCATTTGATGTGGTTGACAAAGAAATTGGGTTAATCTTCAATAAAATGACTGGCGGAAATGCTTGGCTAGAATTACAAAATGAGGATGAAATCTTTGACTCAGGCATTTCATATTTAATCCAATTTAAAAATAAACCAAAAAGAGAATCTACCTCAATTAGCGGAGGTGAAAAAACATTAGCTGCAATAGTTTTTGTGCTGGCCTTACAAAAATTAAAACCATCTCCATTTTATTTATTTGATGAAGTTGACGCCCATCTTGATGCTCCAAACGCTGAAAAACTTGGAAAAATTTTGGAGGAAAGATCAAAAGATAGCCAATTCATAATGGTTTCATTAAAAGACTCTGTAGTCAATAAGGCAAAACTCATCTATGGTGTTTATCCAAAAAATGGTGTGTCACATGTGGTTACTTACAAAGATAAGAGAATGCCCTCGTTAAAGACATCTTAATTTATATCGACATAACAAGCAAAGTAATGATCCTTGTTTATTGTTTCTAAATCTGGTTCAACTTTGCATTTATCAATTACATAAGGACAACGTGCTCTGAACCTACACCCTTCATAAACATCAATCTCTATCGGGTCATTAATTCGGATTTTCTTTTCTTTGTTAAGATTTTCAGGGTCTGGTTCTGAAATTGCATCAATTAGAGCTTGGGTGTATGGGTGTTTAGGTTTAAACAATACGTCGTCTATTTGTCCCATCTCTACAATCTTTCCGAGATACAAAATTCCTATCCGTTGACCGAAATATCTGGCCGTAGCCAAGTCATGTGTAATGTAAATAAACGAAATTTCATATTTTTTTTGTAATTCATGCATTAATTCTAGTATTTCTGCCCTAATTGATACATCCAACATCGATACAGGCTCATCCGCCACAATTATTTTCGGTTTTATGGAAAGAGCTCTTGCTAAAACCACTCTCTGTCTCTGACCTCCAGAGAGCATATGTGGATATTTTTTAATTATTTCCTCTGCAGGTTCAAGTTTTACTTCGTGTAGAACTTCTATCACTCTTTTTTTTCTTAAATCAGAGTTTCCAATTTTATGAATCTCAAGAGGTTCAGATACAATGTCAAGTATCTTCATACGTGGATTTATAGAATCATAAGGATCCTGATGAATCATTTGACAATTCATGCGAATTTTCTCTAAACTTTTTTTATCATTTCTAATTTCATGATTCTCAAAAATAATTTTTCCTGAATCTGCTTCAAGTGATTTGAGTATTAATTTTGCAATTGTTGATTTTCCAGAACCTGATTCGCCGGCCAAAACAAACACTTCTCCTTTATTTAGAGAAAAAGACACATCATCTACTGCTCTTATTGTTTCAATTTTGGAACTGAATAGGCTTTTTTTAATAAAATATTTTTTTAAATGCTCAATTCTCAAAATTTCATCCAACAAGTATTCTAAAACCAAGAAGTATATCAAGAAATAGGAATTTGGCCTAGAAATTTGGAATAAAGAATTTATGTCAAATAAAGACTGGTTTAATACTTGAATGAAACAATACAAAAAAATCTGAAGTATAAAAAATACGTAGTAGATTCTAATCTTCAATATTTTAAACCTCATTCAACCAAAATTGAAAAAACATTTGCTGATGAAATATCTTTCAGTCTCAATAGAAATTCCAAATTTATCAATCCCAAGTATTTTTATGATAAAAAGGGGTCAGAACTATTTGAAAAAATTTGCAGTCTTCCAGAATATTATCTTACTCGTACAGAAATTGATATTTTAAAAAACCTTCATTCAAATTTATCTGAATATCTAGATGATTCTTTTAGGTTGGTTGAACTGGGAAGCGGTTCTTCGGTAAAAACACGACTAATTTTAGATGTTTTGGGTGAAATTCAAAATAAAATTGAATATTTTCCAATTGACATCTCCGAAATTTTAACTGAAAGTTCAGAACTACTACAAAGAGATTATGACGACCTCCATATTACAGGAATTATAGACACGTATGAAGGTGGTCTTGAATTTATTGAAAAATATGACGATAAAAAAAATTTGATAATTTTTTTGGGTTCTAGTTTTGGAAATTTTACAACAGATGAGGGTAAAATTTTTCTGCAAAAAATAAATTCAATCATGAAAAAAGAAGATCTTTTTTTAATTGGTTTAGATTTGGTAAAAGAAAAAAAAATTTTAGAAAACGCATATAATGATTCTCAAGGAATAACTGCGAAATTTAATCTCAATGTTTTATCAAGAATTAATGATGAATTAGATGCAGATTTTATTTTAAATAATTTTAAACATGTTGCAAAATATAACGAGAAAGAACAAAGAATTGAAATGTATTTACAATCACTTGTACACCAATCTGTAATAATTTCAAAGGCAAATCTTTCATTGAAATTAAAACAAGGGGAGCTAATTCACACAGAACACTCTCATAAATACACAATACCTCAAATCCAAGAATTAATGAAAATTACGGGATTTGAAATTAAACAAAAATGGCTAGATATACACAAACATTATTCTTTGACATTGGCATCTAAAAAGTGATTCTATGAATTTTCGGTGCATCGAAATCCAGAAAATAACCACCTTTCATCTAGTCTAAAGAAGTTTCTATAACTTCCTCTAATAGACATTTTTGGTGTACCGAATGAACCTCCTCGTAAAACCTTTTGATTGGTAAACCACTTGTCATTATATTCATCAAAACTAGATTTGAAGCCAGAATATCCAGTAAACTCTGATGCAGTCCATTCCCATATATCGCCAATCATTTGGTGACAACCATAGTGACTACGACCCTCCGGATATGAGCCTATATCTGTACAACTCCAGATATGGGATTCAAACAGATTGGCATGTTGCTGGGTTGGCAGATCATTTCCCCAAGGAAAAATTGTTTTTTGTTTTTTGGTTTCATTCCAACAGGCCGCTTTTTCCCATTCAGCCTCTGTAGGCAATCTCTTTCCAGCCCATTTGCAATAAGCTTCTGCCTCATAGTAGCTTACATGACAAACTGGTTCTTTTGGGCTTACATTTCTCAATCCATGAAAGTTTTGTATCATCCAATTTCCATCTATCTTCTCCCAATACATCGGTGCGTTCCATTCATTTGTTTTTACTTTTTCCCATCCATCTGAAAGCCAGTATTTGTAGGTCTCATATCCTCCATCTTCAATAAATTCTAGATATTGCTGGTTCGTGATTGGGAAAATATCTATTTTGTAATCATTAAGGTATACTTTGTGTTCGGGTAACTCTATATCGTAACAATAGTCTTCTCCATTGTAACCCATATTGTAAATACCGCCATTGATATTCAATGACTCTTGTTCAATTTCCACTGGTATTGGTTTTTCACTTTTTTTAACTGGCTTGTATAGTTCTGCTAGTAGATTTTGTAAATCATAAACCAACAATTCTTGATGTTGACATTCATGATGAATTCCCATGGTGATTAATCTTAAATCTTCAACGCTGAGAGTTTTTGATTTTATGAAAAGCTCTACTCTTTGATTGATATTGTTAAAGTATTGAAAAATTTGATCAACGGTAGGTCTTGATACAATTCCTCTTGATCCTTTATCATGTGGAATGCCAAATTGTTGATAATAAGAGTTAAGATATTCTGAGAACTCTTTAGAGTAAAATTCATAATTTTTATCTAATTTACTCATAATTGCTTCGTAAATCCAGCTTACGTGACCTATATGCCATTTTGGAGGACTCGTGTAGAATGCTGTTTGAACTACAAAATCATCTTTTTCTAATGTTTTTACAATCTCTAAAGTTCTATTTCGTGTTTCCTTGAATTGCTCTAACAACAATTTTTTTTGCTCTTGCTCAAAAATCGCGGTCATTATTTTGAATTTTATTTAATTCATTATTATATTTGTCCAAAATATCAGTACGTAGTTGTCCACATGCCGCTGATATCTCTGTCCCTTTTTCTACTCGCACTGTGCAATTTATTCCTCCATTGTAAAGAATTCTCTCAAATTCAATCACATTTTTTCTTGTAGGTCTCTCAAAATCTCCAGCGGTTGGATTTAATGGAATAAGATTTACGTGAGATCCATTATTTCTCAAAAGGCGAACAAGATCTTCTGCAATTTCAGGTGAATCATTAACACCTTCAATCAAAGCATACTCAAATGTGACACGCCTTCCGGTTTTCACAAAATATCTTTTTCCTGCATTAATCAAATCTTTTACTGAACTCGATCCTGCAGTGGGAACCAACCTTTGTCGTAGTTTGTCATTTGGGGCATGGAGCGAAATCGCCAGTCCTATCTGCAATTTTTCATCAGCTAAGCGATCAATTCCGGAAATGATTCCAATGGTTGAAATTGTTATGTTTCTCTGACCTATTCCAAAACCTCGCGGATGTGTTAGTAATTGAACGGCTCTTATTGTTTCAGAATAATTTGCCAGTGGTTCACCCATTCCCATAAAAACAATGTTAGTGACATGATGTCCCCTTTCATAAAGAATTCTTGCAAAATGAATAACTTGACCAACAATTTCTTCTGCTTTCATGTTACGCTCAAAACCCATTTGACCCGTAGCGCAAAACACACATCCCATTGCACAACCCACTTGTGTTGAAACGCATATAGTCGACCTTGGATGTCCAAATAATTTTTTTGGCTGGTATTGCATTAACACTGATTCAATAGGTACTTTATCATTAAGACTAAGTAGTAATTTCATTGTATCTCCATCTTTGCTTTTTACACGATGAAGTTCTTTTGTTGATCCGATGGTGAACCCTTTCGCCAAAAGTATCTCTCTGAAAGTTGCAGGAAGTTGTTTTATTTCTGAAATACTTTTTGGAAATTTATAATACAACGCATAGAGGATTTGATCTGCTCTAAAACGAGGTTGGCCTAGTTCTACTACCATTCGCTCCATTTCTTCTGGAAGTAAGCGATAAAGATCTGTCATTGTAAATTCATCTCTGTTTTTATTAAAATTAAAATTTTATGAATATTATTGCTAGTATCCTCTTGCAAATATGGGAATTGAAGTGCTCTGATCATTGCAATAAATACACTTGCCGCTTTTATCTTCTTTATTAAAAGGAATAACACGTATTTCCGCACCTGTTTCTTCTTTAATTTTATCTTCGCATTCTTGTCTTCCGCACCAATATGCATTAAAAAAGCCTCCTTTGCCAATTTTTTCTTTGAACTCTGAATAATCTGAAATGTCTATTGTGTTTAGCTTCGCCTCTTCTCTTGAGTTCTCTAACATTTTTGTTTGAATTTCATCTAAAATTAAATCAATTTTTTCTATTTCATCAAAACGTAAATTTAGTTTTTCTTTATTGTATCTTTTAGCTACTACAACCTTTTGTTTTTCAATGTCCTTTGGACCTATTTCTATTCGTAACGGAACTCCCCTCATCTCCCAGTCATTAAACTTGAATCCAGGCGATAATTCATTTCTGTCATCAATATGGGTTCTTATTTGTTTTGACTCTAATAGTTTTTGAATTTCATTAGATTTTTCTAATATTCTTTTTTTATCTTCCTCCAAGTTGTATATTGGAACAATTACTACCTGTGTTGGGGCAACTTTGGGGGGTAGCACAAGCCCTTGGTCATCTCCATGCACCATAATCATGGCACCAATTAATCTCCATGAAATTCCCCATGAAGTTTGCCATGCAAAGTGTTCTACATTGTCCTTATCTGCAAACTTTACTTCAAAAGGTTTTGAAAAGTTCTGCCCAAGAAAATGTGAAGTTCCCATTTGCAATGCCTTACCATCAGGCATTATGGATTCCATTGTTGTACTGTAAACTGCCCCAACAAATTTTTCTTTCTCACTTTTCTTTCCAGTTACCACAGGAATGGCTAACTCTTCTTCTACAGTATTTTTGTAGATCTCCAAAATTTTTGTTACTTCTTCTTT
>JADFOW010000002.1:0-4107 GCA_022562615.1 Nitrososphaerota archaeon | reverse complement strand
TTGTTGTACTGTAAACTGCCCCAACAAATTTTTCTTTCTCACTTTTCTTTCCAGTTACCACAGGAATGGCTAACTCTTCTTCTACAGTATTTTTGTAGATCTCCAAAATTTTTGTTACTTCTTCTTTAGCTTCTTCTTCAGTAGTGTGGACTGTATGTCCTTCTTGCCATAAGAATTCTGAAGTCCTTATGAATGGCTTTGTAGCTTTTATTTCTGCTCGTAGTGCTGTATTCCAAAAATTAATTTTTAATGGTAAATCTCTCCAACTCTTAATCCATTTTGAATAAAGTGTATATGCTAATGTCTCAGAAGTTGGTCTAAGCGCAAGTCTTTCACCAACTTCGTTTTCTCCCGAGTGTGTTACCCAAAATACCTCTGGATTAAAACCTGCAAAGTGTTTTTTTTCTTTTCCTAAGAGTGATTCAGGAATTAAAACGGGAAGAAAACCATTTCTTATACCATTCTTAGCAAATTTTTTATCAAAAGTGTTCCTTAATGATTCCCAAATTGAATATCCATCAGGCCTTAAAACAATTAATCCTTTAACTGGTGCATAATCCGCTAATTCTGCCTTTAGTACTACTTGAGTATACCACTCACTAAAATCATCTTTTTTGGATACGGATATTCCTATGCTTTCTTTACCCAAATCAAATTTTCAAAATATATTTTTACTAATGAGCCTTTCGTGACCACTGGTTTTTATCTATAAAGGCGTTAGTGTCTCTTTTATCTTAAATTAATCTAAAGGGTCGCCTTTGCAAAATACTTGGCCCATTACTCTGCTTTGGAAATTAGGACAAACAAAGCATTGAATAAATTGTATTTTTTCTTTAAACACTGGGCAATCGACATATTCTTGCTTCATTCTTTTGAGCATTTTTGGACTGACTCCTTTGAGTTTTAGTTTTCCTTTTTCATCTATTATTCCTGAATCTTGAAGTTTTGCCTTGAGTTCTTTAGACATTTTTTGTTTTTCTTCTGTTTTTAGTATGTCAACCTCATATTTTCGCTCTAGTTCACCGCTCATGTGTTATCCAATTTATTCCTCGATTTATTACTAGCGCTTTTTTTATTTAAAAACAATTTAAAACTTCAAAGTAATCCAAAGAGTAGTAACTGCTATATCAGTGGAAGACCCTAAAATTCTATGGCAAGGGTAATGATTGTGGAAAACCCTGAAAAACCTCTCTGGTTAGCAAAAAAATTACTATTTGCCCTTAACCATGAAATTGTGTTTGAAACAGGTAACGGATATGAGGCAATTGAAAAATACAATATAATAAAACCCGATCTTCTAATATTGGATCTAATACTTTCAAAGAATGATGGATTATGTGTGCTCAAAGAAATCAAAAAAAGTCATCCAGAATCTAGAATCATAATTGTCACATTACTGGCTGACCCAAAACTTCTTGAAGATTGTATTAAATTTGGTGCTCACACATGTGTGACAATCCCCTTTAAGATGAAAGACTTTGTAACTCTTGTTACT
The DNA here is from genome assembly GCA_022562615.1 of Nitrososphaerota archaeon. Lineage (GTDB taxonomy): Archaea > Thermoproteota > Nitrososphaeria > Nitrososphaerales > Nitrosopumilaceae > Nitrosomaritimum. Next base: position 2,612 of record JADFOW010000002.1, on the reverse strand, counting down.
GATGTTTGTAATTCACCTTACGAGAAATTAAAGGCAGCGCCGGTAATTATCGATTAAATGTTTTGACAGTTGGTCACTTGTAAGCCAATGAAAATTTCTTAAGGTCTCTTATTCTATTTCTTATCGTAACTTCTGTAATATTTGCAGCTTGAGCAATATCCTTTTGGCTAAACGTTTCACCATTAACTATAGATGCAAGATAAAGAGCGGTAGCAGCTATCGACATTGGATTTTTACCCTCCGAAACTTTTTCTGAATTTGCTTTTCTTATAATACCAATTCCCATACGCTTTGTTTTTTCAGACATTCCAATCCTGCTGGAAATTCTTGGAACACATTGCACTGAATCAACTACGGGAATCTTTAACCCAAGCTCATTTACGAGTTTTCTATAACATACGGCAAGATCTCCTTTTTTGATGTTCATTACCTCAGAAAAATCTTTGAGGGTACGAGTGGTGCCAGCCTCACGACATGCTGCATAAAGGGCAGCACCAAGCATTGCCGAAATTGATCTGCCCCTTATTAGTTTTTTTTCCAATGCCTTTCTGTACAAATAGGCAGTTTCTTCAACTAGTGCATCTGAGATACCAATCTTGTCTTTTAATTTGTGTAGTTCACTAAAGGCAATTTTTGCACTTCTATCAGCTGGCTTGCTTTGACTTCGACTATCCCAAATTCTTAGACGAGCGATTGTAATTTTCATTGGAGTTGAAAGAGCTTTACCTGTTACATCTTTGTTTGAGGGATCGATTTTGGTTGAAAGACCCATATCATGTCTAGAAAGAGAAATTCTATCCCCAGTTCTTCCCTTACTGCCAGAATCATCGGCAAACGAACGCCACTCAGGGCCAGAATTTTCAATCTTTTCAGACATCACAAACCCACATTTACTGCAAAACAATTCACCAGTTTCAGGATCCGTAACCGTTGTGCCTTTGCCACATCTTTGACATCTTTCTTTGAGATTCTTTTTTTTCTGTACCATTAGATTTCCATGATTGCAATTTTTTTAAAAATATCAATCATTTTCAAGCAAAAAATTACCCTGAGAAACCATATACCTTGAAATCGGGTCTCTTTTTGCTATAATTTATCATCTTCTTACAAGTAATAACCATTTGTTAATAGAAGAATATCTACCTCTTTACTAAAAACCCAAAACCTGAATATTATTGATCCCTTTTATCTCAAATTGTCTAAAAACTTCAGAAACCTTCGTTTCAAAATTACCTTGATCATTGTTTAGAATTTGTATGGTCCGAGATGAGGATTTCCACAGTAATGGCTTTAGAATTACTTTTTGGGAAGGAGCTGAAAATTCTTTAAATAATTTACAAAAAAATCGAATTACCTGGCAGAAGCAGATATGGTAACATTTGGTTTCACAGAAGGGACTGCAATTGCTTTTGCAGTTGTTTGTTTTACATTACGTGGTAAGGGATATGTAGAGGGTACACATAATGATTATTATAATAAAGTTACAACAGATGGTTCACATATTCATTTTGATTAATAAAGGTACAAAATAGAAACCAAAAGAGTTCAGAATTTAACAAAAATTCTGGGTAATGTACACCTTATCATCTGTTGTTATTTCAACTCCAATTCCCTCTCTGTCAAATGTTTTAGTTAAAATATTTTTGCGATGTCCAGGAGAATCCATCCAACCATCTACCGTAGTTTTAGCAATTTCATCTTGAGAATTCCATTCATAAGATGTTGGAATGTCATCTGTATACCAAACCCTAAAGGCCAAGTTATTTTGGAAAATATTTTCTGCAATACCAAGATACAGTATATTCCCAATAATTTTTTCACATTTGTATCCCTGTGATGTTCCTCTACCTGTGGGATTTGTACCTTCAGGGGTTTCGTGTGAAAAATAATTTCGTGATGCCATGTCTTGACTGTGACTTTTTGCGACATTTGACAATTCAATGTCCCACAATAACGGACTAAGGCCATTTTCTGTACGATATTGATTTGTTAATTGATGAACTAATCTTTCCAGTTCAGTTTTGTCAATTATTGGTTTTTGATTTATTAGATTTTTTTCCTGGGTTTTCTTTGGAATTTCTGAAATGTCTTCAATTGTGGCGTCTAAAGGACCTAACTGAACTTTTTCAAGGTGTTCACTGATGGTTTCTCTTAATACTGTAGTAGTATCCGTGGCAAAATCTTTTGCAGTTTTACCGACATCCTTAATACTTTGAGGGATTTTTTTGAGAGAATCATCAAGTTTTTCTTGATTTAACTCTAATGTTCCATTAACAAAGAAAAATACAATTATTCCAGATATGACAAATGTTATTGCGATAATAGCTCCTGTTTTCATTTTCTAAACTTCTTGATCACTACAAGTGGTGCGACCAAATACATTCCAATATTCAAAAGAATCAGACTAATACCATATCCCAAAACTTTAGCTTCTGAATCCATATCCACATAATTCAGAATTGAAAGACTGGAAATCATTGGAGTAATTGCAAGCCTGACAACTTCCCTGAATATTGGGTTTTCACGCTCATAATCTGCTATTGTGGGACTAAATGAATAGTAGAAATCATTGAACGCATTCATGAATAAAGTTCCTGATTCTGTTTGCAGTA
>JADFOW010000069.1:4482-6772 GCA_022562615.1 Nitrososphaerota archaeon | reverse complement strand
TGCTTTTCAACACTAAAGGCATACGAGTCAGTGTCGTAGATTCTGGCATAGTTTTTCTCAAGGTCTTTGTCTTTTAGAAAGTAGTCCTTGTCTGCAGGTTTCATATCAAGTCCGGGAATTTTGTCCTGATTTTTGTACAAAATTGTATTGGCTGTTCTGATGACCCTATCATTTGATCTAGCCCCCCTTCTCAAAATACCCACTTCAACTTGTAGTTGTTGCAGGTTGAATTCCATCTCTTCGGTTTTTTGCCTTTGTTCATACTTTTCTTTTTTCATCAGGTCAAGATCTTCTTGTAATTTTCTTAGGTCTTCAGACCTTGTTGGTGAAGGTTCTAAAAAGATTGTAAGGTTAGGTTCTACTCTTTTGTAAAAGATTTCCAAGTCCTGTCTTGACTTTCCCTCATAGGCCTTGTTTGCAGGATCTGATTTCCCCATGAAAACCCGTTTAATATCAACTGGAATTCCCGCATTATCACATGCGTCATTGAATGCCTTGCGGAATCTCTTTGGTCTTAATGGAGACTGCTTTCCATGCTCTATTGGTATCTTATTTTCTCTGTTTTCTTGATTATACCTATTAACGGCGTCTCTAAAATTCGTAGAAAGAGAATGCACATCCAATGGAATGGCTTCAAGTTCATCATTGAAACTATTGAATGTCCTCTCATGGTTTTTGTGGAAAAATGTCTTTAGTTCTTTGGTTGCCACTATGAATATGGGTTCTGAATCCTTGCCATTTTTCCTGTGGGTCTTTACATAATTTCTAACAAGTTTTGATGCCTCTTTACTGAAAAATGTGCTCACAGATTCTCCTGTCTTGTTTCTCAGGTCCCTGATGAAAATTCTCTCCTGATTTGGATCCTGATAACGTACAGTTGCAAGAGGAATATTCAAAACATCTCCGCTGTCAAGACCTGAAGACAATATACATAATGCAATTATTTGGTCTCGTGGGTTTAGATAGCTAAAATACTGTTTTAGGAAATCTCGTCTAATCCTCTTGTTTTCCTGATAAACTCCATTCTCTTTTGTGGTAACAATATCAAATAGTAAGAGATTATCATCTGAAAACTGAACTTGGGTTGGCTCTAGCTTGGGCATTCTAATCTTTTGAGTGTTGATGTTATTATGAGAATAAAACCCACGAATAACAGAGTATGATGCGTTGACAGATGCATTGTATTTTTTTTGTTTGATGTCCTGAAGCCAGCTACAAAAATCAGATAACCTTGCACGAATAGTTTCTTTGCTATGAAGTGCCTCCTCAATTAGATCATTAGGATTTTTTTGAGTGTATTCCAAGAACAAAGGCATCCACACCCTCATTGATTCTAGTGTCTTTTGGGAGAGTCTGTTTTTGTGAGAGTTGTACTTTAGTCCTTTTTTCCACCCCTTGATCGTGGCATATTCTTCCCATTGAGCTAGAATCTGCATTGACAGTTATGCCCGTACAAATTATAATAAGGTGTACAACTGCTTACCTTCTTTAAACATAAGTCACATTTCTGAAAAAATCATAGAAAAAATGAAATTTTCATAAAATCTTTTTCATAATCAACCTAAATTATCCAAAGATTCATAAATTGAAATTTAAGAAAAACAGCACAGTTGTTTTCTATATCTACGCTAGGCGATGTTGTCAGGATCCCTCCAGCCATGTTTGGGACAACTCTAAAGAAGGCGGGATTAAACATTCTCAAGGAAAAGTACGAGAGCATGATAAGCGCAGACTTGGGTTACATAATTATGATTTTAGATGCCAAAGTAGAAGAAATGGGAAAGATGATAGCAGGAGATGGAGGCACTTTCCATAAAGTTGAATTTGACGCATTGACCTTTTACCCAAAACTTCAAGAGATTGTGAATGGAGAGATTGTAGATATTACTGACTTTGGTGCATTTGTAAGAATTGGCCCAACTGATGCATTATTACACTTGTCCCAGGTAATGGATGATTATCTAAAAAGTGATGTAAAATCTGGAATGATTATAGCTAATCAAAGTGGAAGAACATTAAAAGTTGGATCAACTTTACGCGCTAGAATCACTGCAGTTTCATTAGGTAAAGCTGCTACAATGGGCAAAATTGGAATCACATGTAGACAACCGTTCCTTGGTGCACCTGCATGGATTGAAGAAGAGATCAAAAAGGCGGATAGCAGTTCAGAGGAATCCAAAAAATCGGTCAAAGAAGCAAAAGCCGAGGCAAGTTAAAGATGGGACGAGAGATGGCTTGCAGAAAATGCAAATTTGTAACGATTGGAAAAGTTTGCCCTAATTGTAAGTCT
>JADFOW010000069.1:0-4383 GCA_022562615.1 Nitrososphaerota archaeon | reverse complement strand
AGTTCAGAGGAATCCAAAAAATCGGTCAAAGAAGCAAAAGCCGAGGCAAGTTAAAGATGGGACGAGAGATGGCTTGCAGAAAATGCAAATTTGTAACGATTGGAAAAGTTTGCCCTAATTGTAAGTCTTCAGATTTAACCCCCGATTGGGAAGGAATAGTTTTAGTAGTAGAACCAACCAACTCACAGATTGCATCAACTCTTGGGATTACAAAAAAAGGCAAGTATGCAATTAAAGTAACATAGAGAATATTTTTCCAAATCTTTAAAATTATAACTAGATCATACACAACATTGACATTTAATGTAAAAAAAGAGTTACAAAGTTTTTTGTCCGAAGATATAGGAAAGGGAGATATTTCAAGTTCCCTTTTATCAAAGAAAAAAATATCTGCCAGAATAATATCCCGAGAAAAGGGAGTTGTAGCTGGAGTAAAATTTGCAAAAGAGATTTTCAACCTTAAAGGATGCAAGGTACGAATTTTAAAAAAGGATGGTCAAAAAGTAAATCCAAATCAATCTATAATGGTTATTTCTGGAGACGCAAGGCAAATTCTCACTTGTGAAAGAACTGCTTTGAATTTGTTAACTAGGATGAGCGGGATTGCCACTCTAACAAACAATTTTGTGGCAAAGATACCAAACAAAAAAACTAAACTTTACGCAACAAGGAAAACTGCTCCCGGTCTTAGATATTTTGACAAAGAAGCAGTAAAGATTGGAGGAGGGGAAAAGCATAGACTAAGATTAGATGAAATGGTTATGATAAAAGATAATCATATTGCAGTGAGTAAATCTCTTTTAAATTTAATTAAAAAAGCAAAGAGAAAATACAAAAAAATAGAGGTAGAAGTAGAAAATAATTCAGATGCAATGCTAGCAGCAAAAGAAGGTGCAACAATAATCATGTTAGATAATTTTTCTCCAACCCAGATTAAAAAAACTATTCGGAACCTCAAAATAAAAAAACTTCGCTACAAAGTAAAACTTGAAGCTTCTGGAGGAATCACATTAAAAAATATTTCTCAGTATGCAAGGACAGGTGTAGACATGATTTCACTCGGCAGTATTACCAATTCGGTTAAGGGAATAGACATGAGTTTAGAAATCTAATTATTTTTTTGCCGACTCTATTTTCTCTAACAATTCTGCTACGGCTTTATTTTTAGGATCAATTTCCTTAATGGTATCACAACAACTTATTGCTTGCTTAAAATTTCCTAGCCTAAAATATGAATTTGCATTTAGAATTAAAACTTCGATATCATGTGTCGCTATTTCAAGAGACCTTTCAAAATATGAAATTGCTGTTCTGTATTTGGTTTTCATATAGTATATTCCACCCATAATAAACAAAACGTCATTTTCTTGGGGATTTTTTTCAAGAATTTCAGATCCCGTTCTCAAAGCCGAGTCGTATTTCTTTCCTTTAACTAATTTTCGTAATTCCTTCTTTTTTTTCCAAATATTTTTTTTCTCTGGATCCTTTGAACCCAGACCGAATAGTCCAACCAACTTATCATCAACTCATGGCACCCAAATAATACCTTAATGAGGCCAAAATTACCAAAAATTTGTTAATTCGTAGTCAGGGGGTGTGGAGATTTAACTAATTGTAAGCATTCTATCTATTGCTAATCTTGCCTTGTCTGCTATTTTTTTGGATACAGTGATCTCATATTTGTCCTCTATTATTGAATCATATACTTTTTCTAGACTATTCATCTTCATGTATTGACATTCTGCTTTTTCAGATGCCGGAACAAATGTTTTATCAGGATTTTCTTTTCTCATACGATATAATATTCCCGTTTCAGTTGCAACAACAAAGTTTTTTGCTTTAGAGTCTTTAACATGGGTCAACATTCCCTCAGTAGAGAGAATTGAAACTCTTCTATCATCAAAACTTCCAGATGCCAAATCATATAACATTGGAGTAGTACAGCTGCATTCTGGATGTATCACAAATTCAGCATCTTTCATAGAATCCAACTTCGTAGTTATGTCATCAGGTGTAATCCCAGCATGAACATGACATTCACCTGCCCAAATATACATATTTTTTCTTCCCGTCATCTTGGCAACATAAGAACCTAAGAACATATCAGGCAAAAATAAAATTTCTTTGTCTTCTGGTATAGCGTTTACTATCTTCACCGCATTTGATGATGTGCAACAATAATCCAATTCAGATTTAATTTCAGCAGTGGTGTTTACATAACCAACTGTAATTGCTCCACGGTGTTGGTTTTTCCAATTTTTTAATTCATCTAGAGTAATAGAGTCAGATAACGAACAACCTGCATCTAAATCAGGAACCAGCACTTTTTTGTGAGGGCTGATAATTGCGGCAGTCTCGGCCATAAAGTGAACACCGCAAAACAGAATTGTTTTCTGGTCAACCTTTCCTGCTTGCCTCGATAGGCCCAGAGAATCACCGGTAAAATCGGCAATATCCTGAATGTCAGGTATCTGATAATTATGAGCAAGAATTACTACATCTTTTTCTTTTTTTAGGCGTAGAATATCCTCTTTTAATCTTGAAGTATCTTGGACTAGCATAACCATAGAAAAATGGCTGCGGTAAGAATTTAAAGAATGGGAAGATGCCTATAATTCTATTAGATTTGGGAGTTGGTGGCAATTTTTGCCATCTTATGTGCCAATTTGAATTTCATCAGAGCAGTATTTTCTTAAAGTTTCTATAGCAGATAGAGTTGCCAATCTACTTGTTTTGGGATTATTTGGGTCAGGAAAATTTTCTATTGTAAAAGTCATTTTTCCAAAATTTCCAGAGGCCTCAATGTGATGAGTATTCTTATCGGTGTTTGGGTCAGCAATAATTTTGACTTTTGTTTTTTCACTTCCAATTCCGGTGAGAGAAAGTAGTGCTGCCACATTGATGTTAGCAGGAAATAAAGAGACAGCTTCTTTTGCATTTCCTTGAAAAATTACTGTTTCAGAATCCAGAGAATCTAAATCAATTTCAGAGTTTTCAAAAAATTTTGCGCCTTTTAGTGATCGTGGATGTTTTGTGGTAGTAATCGATAGTGATTCTAATTCATTTTTAACGGATTTTATTCCATCCAACCCTGCGATAGCACCAGATGGAAGATAAATTGTTTTTTTAAAATCTTTACACGCATCTGATAAAATCTCATAGACTGATTCATCAAGTAACGCTCCAACACTCATAATCATCAAATCTTTTTTATTTTGCAGTACACTCAATGCAACATCTTTTACTGCATCTTGTGATGCAGCTTCTATTACAATATCAATAGGGTTGGACGATAATAGATGAGGGTTTTCGACTATGACAGGTTTATTTGTTAATTTTTCGACTAGTTTTGATGATGCGTCTTTTGATTCATCATAAACGTGTGTAAGCATTGCAGGAATTTTTCCAGAATCAATTGCCAATGCTATTTGAGTTCCAATAGCACCACATCCTAGCAATCCGACTTTCTTCATCGATGTAAACTAGAAATTATTACCTAATTAATTCTAGTCCCATTAGTGCCAAGAGGTGTTCTTACCCAAAAAATGCCATTTGATTGGACTTAGTCAAATGTAATTTCCGTTGATTTTCTTTCATCGATTTTGAAACAAAAAGTAGAATTTATCCTTAATCTATTTATGATAAAAAAAGGATATAATGTATGAGTATTTTATTTAAAAATAAAATTATTTTTGGGTTTATGCTATTTCTTGTATTCTCTTTGACATTTCCTGTAAATGCCGAAGTAGAAGCACCAAAAAAACAATTGAAAAAAGGAATACCGATTGAAGATATTACCTGTAAGGTAGGTCTCAAACTTATAATTCGAAATAATGGAGCACCCGCTTGCGTCAAGCCCACAACTGCTGAAAGATTTCAAAGTCTAGGACTCGCAGTAATTCCAGTTAAATTCACAGATTTGCAAAAAGAGATAGAACAACCACCTACATCTAAAGAATCATCTGTTCAATTCAGAGATGCACAAAATCAAATTGAAACTATTCCTGCAACTAGTAGAACGTTTGTGAACTTTTACATTACAGATGATGATTTGAATATGGCGCATAGTGGAGTAGAGATAATATCTACTGAAGGACTGCTTGAATTTACAATTAATGGAATTCCTATAGAGGGTCCTGAAAGAATGATTGAGACAGGTCCAGATACTGGAATATTCTATGTAAAGTTACAATTGCCTGAAACAATAAACGGAAAACCCATTAGTCAAGACGACATTGTAGAGATAAGATATTTGGATGAATCAGATGCGTCTGGAGAGCAAAGAATTCTTGTAAAATCAATTCCTCTGCGAAATACATTTGCTCAAATTCAAACCTCTACAGATAAAACAAGAATTGGTCACGAATTTACCGTACGACTTTA
>JADFOW010000068.1 GCA_022562615.1 Nitrososphaerota archaeon | reverse complement strand
AGGCTTGGTAACAGTAGAGGTGGACGCTGCAAACAAAGAACTGTTGCCATTACTTGGAGAAGATGAAAGTACAGTAAAGCAAGGAATTGCAAATGCTGCACAAAAATTATCAAAAGAAAACGGCAAGGACACACAAAAACTAACTGTCACTCTAACTAATCTCTTAAACAAAATTAAAAGTATTGCAGAAAAAGTTCAAATCAACACATCACACATGATTGCAAATAGAGAATTTCTAACACAAGGTCAAGTTGCAGAATCTGTTTTAAATTTGTGTGATGACGAGATTGCAAAAATTCTCAACGGCAAAGTTGTTCCAGGCGATCGAGTCTTTTATCCAGTAAAGCCACATATTGGAACTGCCACTCCAGGTGTTCACCAGCCAGACTTTACCGGAAAGGCAATTGTATTTACAATTGATGCAACTGACAAAAATGATGCAGACAGGGTCACATATTTGGCCCAGCATGTTGAGAAGAATGGAGGAAAAGCAGCCTGCTTTATCTCTGAATCCACGCCTAAAGACCTTCAGGAGGCAATAAGCAACAGCTGCCACTCTCATGTGTTTGATATTAGAAATCCTGATGAGGTTGAAAAGTGGCTAAATACTGCCAAGACCAACCATGGAGATATTCTAGCAGTAGTTCATCTTACTGGAAAACTACCAGAGATTTCAAAATTAACAGAGTTATCAAGGGCCCAATGGGAAGTGTTGGTTGAAAAGTTCATCACAACGCCAGCTACTGTTGCCCAGAGAGCCCTTGAGCATTTTGTCCCAGGTGGTGCAAAAGACCCAAGACTTTACAAAGATGCAACTGGCGCCATTATGATTATAGGTCCTGATTTGCCATCAGGAAGAAAAGTATCAGGAATACAGAGAGCTCAAGTTGAGGTATTCAGAGGGGCACTGCGACCATTTACAGCTACGGTAAACCAAGAGCTTAGTGATGTTCTCAAATCAAAGATTAGATTATTTTCCGTGTTCCCCGGCTCTGTTACTGGAGAGGAACCCGACAATGAGAAAATTGCTCTAGCATTAAATTTCCTGGTATCAGAAAGTGCAGCTTCATCATCTGAAGTTATATTTTGCATTGATGAATCAAGGTAAGGATGAAAAAATTCTCAGAGTTTAGAGTTGGCGACAAGTTTTTCTCAACTTGTAGCATTTCACCAAAAGAGCTCGACGAATACTTTAACTTCTCCAGAGTAAAAAATGCATATTTAGAAGACCATGGAGATAAAAAACAACAACTAGTTTCAGGCAGAGCAACTTTATCCAGAATGGAGGGAGAGTTTACAAGACTAAGTCAGATTTATGGAAACCACCTTATCTTTATTGGAACAGACGGTGACCCTGAATGGAAAAACAAAAGCACAAGATTTCTCAAACCACTATACACAGATGAGGTGTTAAAGATCCAATATACAATTTCAGGAAAAGAAGACATTGATGATGATTATGGAAAGATTGCAGTCGACTTTGAGGGAACAAATCAGCAAGGAGAAACAGTTCTAATCTCAAAGAAAAACTTGTACAGAATCAAAAAAGAACCACCAAGAGAAAATTAAAACTGGAGAGCCGACATGTCTCTCCAGCCTCTAGTAAATTGGAAACTAAAGACAAATAATTTTGCAAAATCAGTATAAAAGCAACAAATTTTCTTTGAGGCTAGATTCCAAATTACTTGGTTTCAATTATTTACCAAATACAGTTTCTCGCTTAGAGAATCAAAGAACATTTTGATGGCAGCTGCTACAATTACAATAGAGACTAGAATCTGCAAGAATCTTTCCTTAATGTCAACTGAGAGTCTTGCACCAACTAGGCCTCCTGCAAATGATCCGACCATCAGCAGGCCAGCTTGAAGAAAATCAGGATGTCCCAAAATTGTGTGAACTATAACCCCTGACAGGGATGCAAACAACAAAATTAACTGAGATGTAGGTGCGGCCTTTTTCATCGCCATTCCCATTCCCACAACCATTAGAGGAACAAAGATGATTCCCCCTCCGATTCCAAAAAAGGCAGAGATAATTCCTGCAAAAAAGCTTGCGCCAACTGCAAATATCATCATTAGTTTTGAGAGATTTTTTTCTTTGCTTTCAATTTTTTTCCTCAAGAAAATGTAAACAGCTGATGTAATCAACACAAATCCAAATAAAATTTTAAAGATTTCAGGTGTCACATCACTTGAAATGTAAGCCCCTAAAACAGTTCCAGGAATTGTCAGCAAACCAAGCTTTAATCCAAGTGAAAATTCTATTCGCTTTTGCCTTGAATATGAAATGGTAGATGCTACTGCATTGCTAAATGCTGCAAAAAGACTGTTGCTTGCTGCAAGTGTCGGAGAAAATCCAAAAAATGTCAAAACTGGAACCACGATTATTCCTCCTCCTAACCCTATCATAGAGCCCAATACTCCGGCTGCAAAGCCTAAAGGAATGAGCCATAATTGATCAATCATCCTAAACGTCAATCAGACAATCTTATTGTATATTATATCTTGGATTTAGTTTGGAACAATAAATTTCCACAGATAGCCTTCTGTATTTGTGGTAATCTCTAAGAGGAGGTCTTTTTGAGCCAGTCCACTTATCTCAGATTTGCTTGTAATTTTTTTTGCCTCCAAATGATGGGCGTTAGCTGCATCAATCCAAGCTGAAACTGATTCAAACCCTCCTGGTTTTTTCACATCCCAGCAATCACAAACCAGAGACTCTATCATTGTTTGATAGATAATTTTTATCTCGTCTAGTTGAGATACATTTGGGTCTGCTTGAATCACACCCATCACATACTGTGGGAAGCCAGAAGTACCCACCATGTGAATATTTCCCAAATATTGACCGCTCGAATCTAAAAGTTCAGTTGATGTACAGTATTCAATTGCCTTTTGTGTTGCCTCATCTGCAAAAAAGGTACAGTATTTTTCAATCGAAAAACCATTTAGCCTCAAAGCCGAAGACATTGAAATATTATGCGTTGCCAATATAGATTGAATTTCTTTGTTTGTCTCAGTATAGGAAATTGACAATGTTTCAGAGTCAGTTTCCTCAGGGGTTGGAATCATAAAGACTGCAATGATTATTGCAATTCCAGAAATAACAGGAATCAAAACCTTTTTGTTCATTTTTTTTTATGTTCTTTCTTTCAAAGATAAGGTTTTGCAATGCTAAATTGAGATTATACTGAGCTTGGAATCTTTTGTAATCTTAAACTCATCAATAAATCCTGCAGTTAACTCTAAAATGTACAAGGCATCTCCACTTGGGACAACGCTTTGGCATGCCATAATTTCAATTGGTTTCTTACAAGGAGGAATATCTTGTTCGATGTGAACAATGCTGCCGTTCTCATCAAACCATATCATGTCAAGTGGAAACTGCATATTTAGCATCCATAAAGAGTAAAATCCTGGCTCCTTGTAAACAAAGATCATTCCTTCATCATAAGGTAATTGATCTTGAAACATCAAACCGCGAATCCGTCTTGGTTCCGTGTCAGCGATTTGCACCTCAAGGACTATATCGTCAACCTTTATGGTTCCTCGAGGAAACTCTACTAATTCCAGTTTACTATCGCTAGGAATTGAAAATATTCCGACAATTCCAATAATTACAGCAGCTGCTGCAATCGGAATTAAGGCCTGAGTTCTGCTGGTCACAAAATTCTACGTGTTTTTCCTTTTAAAATATCTTAATTTTTTAAAGAATAGTGTGCTTTATCAATCAAGTAAGAAAAGAAATCAAGCCTAGTTCGGCGGGGCAATAGAAGAACAAGACCTGATTTCTAAAATAAATTCAAAGATAATGTATTTATCAAAATACCCAAATAAACACCAATTTCTAGAATTACAAAAAAATAATTTCATAATCCTACCATAGATTATCAAGTAGACTAATTCACTTTTCAAACCAAAAATGAATAATGATTAGATTAGGATTGGGGTTTTGCTTCACCTAACACCTGTTTTACTGCATCTCCACGAGATAAGATGTATCCTCCCAACGCTGCTCCAATTACCCCAAGTACAATCATTATACCAACTAACAACGGGTACACACTAACCATTAATTCTGAATATACATGGGCAATCAAGCTGGGAAAAACCACTTTTTGTGTGAAGACACCATTGTAAACGTATGTGATTAATGGATAGTATACCATGAAGGCGGTGCTTCCAAGAATTGCACCTGCAGCGAACTGTAAAATCTTTCTTTTTGTGAAAGAAAGTATAATGTCTGAAATGAAAAATGGAATAATAGTTGCTAGATAAAATGGAATTGTAGTGAACAAAAAGTCATTTATAAAAATTGATGTTATGGCATTAATAAACAAAAAACATGAACCTGTAATTGTTAGAACGCCAAATCTTTTGTTTATTTTATATGACATAAAAAGAACTGTTGAAATTAAAAGAGGGTAGCTTAGTGTAGCAAAAATCACTGCAAAAGTTGGATCTGGATTAAAGTCAAAATACTCAGTTTCAGAAAATGGCAAGCTAAACATGTAAAGTATTCCTGTCGCAGTCAACCAAATTGGTAAAAATCCCAAGACGGTCAAAAGAGAGTGAGATATTGTAAATTTGGATTTCGGGTAAGATACAATTCCTGACAATGCACCTATACTTGCCAAAAATAAACCAAATGTCAAAGCAAAGTGTGATGGACTCAGCAAGCCATCCAAACCAAAAGCCAAATGCCAAAAATAGTCGAAAGGAGCAGCCAGTATCACCATTGGTAATCCAATCAAAACAAGTTTTTTTGAGAGCTTGAATTTTTGCTGATCAAAGACGTGCCTATTTCCAAGAACCATTACTCCAGTTCCAACAGATGAAATTGCGACTCCGAGGTACAAGAACAAATGTGGTAATGAAAAAAAGGTTTCAGGTTTGTTTAGAAGGTGATTTGTAATATCCCAACTTCCAGCTGATGATGTCATCAAAATTCCAAAACTTACCATGCTACACCCAAGAAGAAATCTTTGCTTGCCAGAAATTACATTTTGAAGGTTCATTTTGATTTTGTCTAGTTTGAGAACTATATCATTTTATGGAGTGTTTACAAAGACGTTATACACTTTGACAAATTCATTCTGATAATCAAGAAAACCATCCTTTGGCAAATGTGATTTCTCACTTGTGTGTGGCAGTCCAACTGACTTTACAAAAACAACAAATTTTCCAGGCTTGTCGGGTGTTACACTTAAAGAAATTTGGTATGTTTCGTTTGACTTCCAAGGTCTACTATATGCTTCAATTGATGGATATTGTGCTAAAATTGATTCCGAAGTATCGCCATAATTTATTCCCACATCATCGCCGATTTCAATGAAAAAAGGTGATTGTCTAAAGTCATAACTTGTAATCTTAACACGATCATCTAGACTAGTTAGATTAGGAAATCCAATTGATATTATTTGTATGTCAGAAGCATCCCCCAAATTGGTGCCTGTTATATTGATATCGAACGAACTTCCATATTGGATATCTGATTCGGAAAAACTAATCTTAGAAAGATAAGGTTCTGGAATCGGTTTTTTTAACGATTGATAGGAGTCTGGAAGAAAGTAGACTGAAAAAACAAAATAAAATGTCAACGATACAATGATTGCACAAACGATTCCTACAGTTTTTAGTTTCAACTGATAATCTTTGAAATATAATGAAATAGATACTTTTGGAAATAATGTATATTGAACTCTTCTTGTGTGTGCGTCAATAAACTAGGATTCTTGTACAAATTTTCTAAAAATTGTGGAAACTTAGGAATATTATACACGTTATCGTGTAATCCTATACAAGATTATCCAAATAACATATCACAATTGCAAGTGCACCAAACAAAAAACAAGTCTTTACTGCAAATTTAACCCAAAACCGGTCGGTTTTGGTTTTGTTCGTCCGACCATTTGGTTACGCACAATCGAACATGTTTTTGGTATTTTTGACCTACCTAGAGTTGGTTGGTTTGCCACTTGACACAAAAGCGACCGACGGTCATGGCAGTAATTTGCAAAACCGGTCATAATGTTTGTAAAACCGGTTGTAACTACATTGTCTTTTGTAGAAATTTTAGAAATTAATTCAATTGTTAAATACAAAGTTTAAATTATTATTTGGTTTTTACAAATTCTTTTATTTTTTTAAGATTGGCTGTGTTGGATTCATGAAACATTACCAGAGTTTCTGATAATGAATCAGGCAAGACTTTTTTGAGACTATCAACCAGATCATTACCGCCGGTTATCATATTGTCAATGAGTTCTTCAATCTCATTTTTTTTCTCAGTCATAATCTCTAATGTGCCAACTAGTATTCAATTGATTCTATTTCAAGCCGTGAAGTAAAATGTGTGTTTTTAATGGTAGTTCACGCAAGGCCTAGAGGGGGCATTAGTAGAGCTCTTGACGTGAGCTTCCTGATTTGATATTGTTTTTAAAATTACTTAAAAAAATGCATGTTCAAAACCAACAACAAATATTCAATTAGTTCTTTCGAGACACTAGAGTATCGATTTTTTAAATTCACTCAATGAAGATAGTGTGTTTTTTGTCTCTTTACCAATATCATGAATCGTAGCGCCATTGTATTTTTTATCTAGGTATCTTCCGGCGAGAATCATTGGTCCTCCAATTGCACAAGTCACACCAGTGGGTTCAGGCACCCAGAACATTAAAAATCCAACTTTTTGTAGTTTTTTCCCTGGCGCAGGAGCCCTTTGCAGACATCCAAGAGATTCTGAGGTTTGACTGTGGTCAAATTTTACAATATCAGAATAAAGACTGGTTCTCCTATGGGTTGTTTCATGAATTTTACGTAATTTTTCCAGTCGTGCCTTTAGTGGGTCTGCCATATCATAGATGCATTTTAGAAAAATTAGATAAGACTCAAAGATCAAAACCAGATACCTACAAGTCAATTTCAAATAACCAAATTTTACAATAAAAGACATTCAATTATACTAGATAAGGCAAAAAAAACACAATATTGAAAAAGGATACCAAGAGATTAGAGTCGATAAAGGCAGCTCATAGAACAGAGAGGACAAATTTCAGTACTAGAATGGAGGATTATTTGGAAATCATAGCAGAACTAGTAGAACTCAAAGGATATGCCACTACGTTGGATATTTCCCGATACATGCATGTGAGTGCCCCCAGTGTTACCAAAATGC
>JADFOW010000067.1 GCA_022562615.1 Nitrososphaerota archaeon | reverse complement strand
GTTACATCCACCCGTGTTAATCTCTATACAACTTACTTTGTATGGTTGTCCCTTTACATCTTGTGCAGTAAGAAACCAATCTAGGTTACTGGCGAAATGTGCTCCAAATGCTGCAATGACATTTGTACTATTGGTTGTAAATATAATAGAAATTTGAGTTTCATCATCAACAGTTGGGTCTCCTTCAGGAATGACATAATCCACATGTAAGATATGCACAGTTTTTCCGGGAGGAGCAAACATTGTAAATTGGTGAGGTCCTGTTTCAACAAAGGAAGTATCAGGTTGCGATTCACCGTCTTTGGTTATGGCAGGATTGTTTGTATTCGCACTGGGTGTTGGAATTGCTTTTGTAGAAGAATTCCAACCTGTACACACACTAGGTGCTTGGTTATCAACTGCCACTAGACAGGGATTTGCGTTTGTAACAGTTCTATCAAAAGTGGTAGCGTAATCAAATGTATGGCTCACAACACCGGTCGCTTTTGTAATATCCAATTCAATTATTAATTCTTGATATAGTAATGGATTAGTGTCTAAATCTGTAATATCAATTCTAACTGGAATTGAGTCTCCTAGGGAATATGAGGCATCTCCCATAATATTTCCTTTCTTCCATTCGTCTGCAGTATCACAAGGAGCGGTAAAGCCAGCTTTATCATTCAAACAACCTTCAAGGGCACCGGAACCATCTACTCCTTTAGAAAGTCCGTCATGAACAGCATAAGCATTTGTGGTAGAACCTAGAATCAGTATTGCAGAAAGTACGAAAAGTATCAATGCATAGTGTTTACTATTGTATTTCATCCCACTATGTATCCTAAAATTACATACAAAAAGTAATAAGGGTATTTATTTGTAAAAAAATCATGTTACACATTTTGCTTTTCGATCAGGCATAATGTTATAGTTGTAATTATTAATTGTGACAGCTAGCTTTGACGTATAATTTTTTACGGTTTAAAAAAAATAATAATTTCATCTGTTAGGCAATTTATAGAAAAAAATTAAAACTAACAAATTTAAAAGGTAGAAAATTATTTTTTTACACATTCAAAATATGTAAAATTCTGAAACATTCAGCTTGAATCTCTAAACAAAATCAATGGTTCTAGCGAGATTTCAATTTAATAAGCAGGTAAGCATATTTGATAAAGTGCACCAGACAGAAGCAAGAAAAATCCTAAAAGATGCCCCTATAATGTGGAGGAGAATCAACTCTATTGGAATAATTCTTGATTGCAATTCTACTTATGCTGCAAAATTAGGCTATGCAAAATCTGAGATTCTGGGAAGACCAATTTTCGAGCATGTTCCAAAAGAGTCCTGGAATGAAATGAATGACTCTCTTCAAAAATGGTTTGAAACAGGAGAGGTATCACATAGAAAAATTACCTTTAAAAGACAAGATGGCAGCACTTTTCCTGCCTTACTTCATGCTGCAAGTCTGTATGATAAGAAAAATAATCTCCTTGGAAGCAACACGGTAATTTTTGATGTTTCAGAGATGGAGGACAGCAAGATAAAAGAGTATGAAGAATTTTTCAAAACCGCAAAATCAAAATTAGATGAAATAAGCAAAGATTATCAAAAACTAGATGAAAATGCAAAATCAGAGTATGACGGGCTAAAGAAAATGTTTGATCTGCTATCCTCTACTGATCTAAATGAATTAAAAATTACAGATAGCTGATTTTAATTGTTTTTCTCTTTGATTGATTTTTGCAGTTCTTGAACTGTGTTTTGAATCTCAGCTACTGCAGCAACATCTTCAAGTGTACTGACATCACCAATTGAGTCATTGTTGGCAATGGCTTTTAGTAACCGTCTCATTATTTTACCGCTGCGAGTTTTGGGTAATTTTGAAACAAAATAGATTTGTTTAGGAGTTGCGATGGGCCCAATATCATTTCTAATTTTATCAGAAATTTCTTTTTCCAAAACTGCATACTCTTTTTTGACGTTTTCCTTGAGAACGGCAAAGGCAATAATTACTTCCCCTTTAAGGTCATCAGGGATTCCACATACTGCAGATTCTGCAATGTCTTTATGCGAGACCATACAACTTTCAAGTTCAGCAGTACCAATTCTATGTCCTGCAACTTTGAGGACATCATCTGCTCTACCCAACAGCCAAAAGTACCCATCTTCGTCTATTTTGGCATAATCACCAGAATAATAGACGTTTTGAAATTTTGACCAGTAAGCTTTTTTGTATTTTTCATCATCACCCCACAAGGTCAAAAGCATTCCGGGCCATGGGTTTTTGATTATCAAATATCCTTTGGTGTTGGGCGGTACCTCTTTTCCTTCTTCATCAACAATTGAGATATTTACTCCTGGAATTGGCCTTGTTCCAGAGCCTGGTTTTAGAGGGATGGTCTCAATTCCAGGTAAGGCAGAAATCATTATGCCACCAGTCTCTGTTTGCCACCATGTATCAATTACAGGACATTTTTCTTTGCCAATTATCTCATAGTACCATTTCCACACCTCAGGATTGATTGGCTCTCCAACACTTCCTAACAATCGAAGTGCTGAAAGATCAAAAGAGTTTGGAATGTCATTTCCAAATTTCATGAACATTCTCAGGGCAGTAGGAGTTGTATAGAAAATACTAACTTTGTGTTTTTGAATAATGTCCCACATTCTTGATGCCTCAGGATAGTCAGGGGCTCCTTCGTAGATTATCTCAGTGGCACCATGTAAAAGTGGTCCATACACAACGTAGCTGTGCCCTGTGACCCAACCAATGTCTGCAGTACAAAAAAAGACATCAGAGTCTTTAATGTCAAAAGCCCATTCAAAGGTGGAATACAGGTGTGTGAGATATCCCCCTGTTCCATGCAAAACACCTTTTGGCTTTCCAGTAGTACCCGAAGTATACAAAATGTATAGAGGGTGAAGACCATCTAGTTTTTCAGCTTCACATTCACTTGGAGCATTCTTAATCAAATCACTCCACAGTATGTCTCTAGAGGTTAGTTGAATTGGCTCCTTTGTTCTCTCCAACACAATTATATTTTTTACAAAATCAAAGTTCTGAATTGCCTCATCAACTATCTCTTTCAGTTTAACTATTTTTCCTCGCCTATATCCCCCGTCTGATGTGATTACAATTTTAGATTTTGAATCTTCAATCCTTTCCCTCAATGAAGCAGAACTAAAACCAGAAAACACAACGGTATGGGTTGCACCAATTCTGGAACATGCTAACATGGAGATTGGAAGCTCTGGAACCATTGGAAGATAAATTGTGACCCTGTCCCCCTTTGTGACTCCTAAAGATTTTAGGCCATTTGCAAATTTTTGCACCTCTATCCACAAATCCTTGTAAGTTAGAATTCGAGATTCCCCTGATTCTGCCTCCCAGATAATTGCAGGTTTGTTAGCCTTATTTTTTTGATGAATATCCAAAGCGTTGTAAGAGGCGTTAATCAAGCCTCCCTCAAACCATTTTGCAAAGGGAGGGTTCCACTCCAGAGTTTTGTCCCAAGGCGAAAACCATGCAAGTTTCTTGGCTTGGTCTGCCCAAAAAGCAATGAAGTCGGATTCTGATTGCTTCCTTATCTCAGAATCATTGTTGCCTAGCCCTATATTGAACGTCTCGGACATTAATAACCGTAAAATGATTCATGTTTCTAAATGTTAGTTCAATTCTAATCGTTTTGTAAGGATAAATTAAATAAATTCCTCTTAACCAATGTCTATTATGACAAAAAGTCTTAGCTGTGCAGACGTAGGGACTGATTGCAGTTGGTCAACTACTGCAGAAACAGAAGAAGAACTGATGAAAAAGGTTGCTCAGCACGCCAAAGAAGAACATGAAGGTATGGAGGTAACCCCCGAACTTGTTGAAAAAATCAAATCAAACATAAAAGAAATCTAATGTTTTAGATTCAAATCTTTTTTTTTCTAAGGTGCCTCCTCAAAAGCGGAGGCAACTGTAACACGTTAACTAGTTTATGTGAGCTTTTGGTCTTCCAGCTAGCACCGCGAGATGTCTCTGACTCAATAACTGGTTCAGGTAAAAATAATATTAAAAAAACTAGGACAAAGAAGGATCACCGATAACTAAACTCTTTTTATTCTCATAAAGTGATAAATTCTCAGCATTGTAATCAACATCAGATCTAACTAGAGCATATGTAACATTTTCGTCTATGAGGAATGATGATGGGCATAAATTACATCGATACAATTGTGGTCCGCCAGAACCTTAAGAGGAAACACATTTGCAGACCAGTAGTCTTGCCAGAACAATTTATGGGACCGGAGACTTGAAGGCACTAAATTACAACTGGAAGGGGGGCGAGTAGGGTTAAACTCTAAAAACCCTATTTTCACTTTTTTATTTTAATTAAATTTCAGATGTAACTATAACTTTAAGCTCTTTTTGGTCTGATCGCCAAGAATTTTGACTATCGACACTTATGCGATACGAGAAAAATCCAAAATCATGTTGTCGGATGAGGAAAAAGAAGGTCAAATTGCAAAATATTTTCTAAAATCATTTGAGGAAAAAAGTCCCATTGATTATGATATTTTAGATTCCATGTTTATTGAAGTAAAACCAGTTATTCCACAGGCGCCAAAAACTGATCTTTAGTTTCCGAATTCAGCACTATTAGTGGGGCGTATTTCCAGGGCTAAAGTGGAATTGATTTGGATTTAGACCAAAGTAAATCAAACAGTAATTTCTTGGAATAAATCATTGCCTCAGAATTGGTCCACATCGCAGTAACGTTTTCTTTTCCTGAATCAGGGTTTTTCATAAAGAATAGTGTCTCTTCGTTATCTTTGACAATAAAGCAGATATCTCCATTTGTAGCACTAGGAATTTTTTTGACATTCGTTTTATCAATCTCATCAAATACATAGAGAGTCTGGGCAGAGGAATTGGTTAGAATTTTTAAGTCAATTTCTGATTTGTCAAGTGGCTCCAAAAAGTTTGCATGATAAAACCTTAGGAAATCCTTTTCGCTTCCAATTATTTGGAAATCTTTCAAGGTATTAATTATCATGTCATTAATTTTACCAAAAATTTGGTTTTCCCCTTGAAGCATTTGGAATTTGTCTTCTTTTACTATATCTAGTTCATTGTGGAAGGTTGGAATAGAATCCCAAATTTTAGTTAAGGCTTGTTCTTGATTCTCAAGTTTCTTTACTCGTTCTTTTTCAGTATCTATCAATGATTTCATTGCACTTGATAGGGGTAATGCTGAAAACTTAATCGGATGCTGAAACGTTGCAGAAACCACTCCTTTGTTTTGGAGAGTTGTCAATAGATGATAGGTTTCAGTTCGTGGCAGCTTTAATGCACGACATACCTCAGGTGCGGTCTTTGAACCGTACTTTCCTAGGAATATGTACACCTTACCTTGATTTGTAGTTAAACCAAATTTTGAAAATTGAACTTGTAATTGATCAATAGATTGTTTGTGTTCATATGAACTTGAATCTGGGTCGTTTTCAAATATTGTTACTTGTGATGTTTCAGCCATTTTCCTTGAGAATTGTCTGATCGAGTGCCATGATTTATGGGGATCATGTCAATAAGATCTGATCGAGCTGATCGTAATATTGATCGAATTGTTCCTGCGATTAAAAATTATTTCTCAAAATTTTGATTTTTATGCCTGATAAAATCCTAAATTTTTAGCTTGATTTTACCTTTTTTGATTTTAATCAATTTTTAACTAGACTTTATTGATCGAAAATTTCTCAAAAAGACCTTTTAGATGTTCATTTTAATATTTTAAAATTAAAAGTTACAACCCTGTTTAGGTTTGATTTTGATTGAATCGAAAAATCCTAATCATGTTATTCAAAAAGGCAGAGAGTTATAGGTTTAGAAATTAAAAAAAATATCAAAAAAAATTATTGTGCTTCCATTCTGGCAAGCCAATCGTTGTCGTCTGAATTGTCTTCTGATGTCTCTGGTGTCACCTGTTGGGGTGGTTCTTGAAATGGCGTTACAGCTTCAGCTTTCACTGGAGCTTCTGTAATTGGTTGTTTTGTCTCATCTTCACCTGGTGGGGCAAAAGTTGAGGTGATTGGCTGGTTTATTGGTGCCTCTGGAAGTATGGTCTGAACGTTTTGGGATTGTTCAGGATTGTCCAGATATGTTACGGCTGAATCCTGCAGTTTTTGTGGTGGAGGGACAATTGCATTTTCTGCTTCAACATTAAGGTCTGAAATTCTTTTTTGCACATTTGAGATTTCTGCCGTCTCGTGAGTGATATGCTCAATTAGCTGATTTGCGCAGGTCCTCACGGTCTCAAATGTTGCTGCAGAGATTTCATCACTCTTGTGTTGTAACTTTGCATCAAATACCAACATTTTTGCGGATTTAAGTTGTTCATCTAACTCTGTTAATCTTTCTTCAAGTTTTGCTTTGATATGTTTCTCTGTTTCTTCTAAGGATACAAGTTTTGACTTGTATTTTTCATGAATTATTTCTGCATCTATTTTCATGTCTTCCTCGTCTGAAACGATATCAATCAGAGCCTTGAGACGACGGAGAGTTAGTTGTTTTTCACGAATTAGTCTTTGAGAGTCTAACCTCCATTTTGGAATGAATATAACAACATCGCCTTGAACTACAAGTTGTTCAAATTGGAATTGCTGTAATCCCTGAGAACCGCAGTCCACACCCACTGTTTGGATGCTTCCGTCGATGTCTGTAATTGTTCCAATGACTTTACCCATGAATGTACCGTACATGTCTTTGACGTTTTTACCGATTATATCGATATCGTCTTGGGGCATGGTTAGAATCATGGGCTTTGTATAACCCACAAAGTGTTAGAAAGGTTTCCCGATTTGGTAAGATTTTTTTTACTAACTACACATCAGAAGGGTTTTAGAAATTTTAAAATTGCGAGCCAAAAAAGATTGGACATGATTCAAAGAGAGGAACTGGAGCAAATTTTGAACTTTGTGTCAAAACGATGGATTGAAATTACAAAGGACCCAGAAAACAAAGCTATGGGAACTTTGCCAAGTAATTTCTGGATGAATTCAATTGGTGGAAAAGCAGGAAAAGGAAGATGGGTAACAATGTTGATGTATACCGAAAGTGAAGCAGATGCTGAAGTTTTCAAAGGGGTCTTGCTCAATTGGCAAAATAAAGGAGTGCAAGGAAATCAATCACCCGATCTAATTAAAATTGGCAAA
>JADFOW010000066.1 GCA_022562615.1 Nitrososphaerota archaeon | reverse complement strand
TCATGAACTAAGTGGGGGAATGAAACAAAGAGTAATTATTGCAATGGCACTACTCTTAAAGCCAAATTTTGTGATAGCCGACGAGCCTACCACGGCTTTGGATGTACTTATTCAGGCACAAATTATCAATCTTTTAAAAAAACTCAAAAAAGAAGGCATGTCATTTATGCTCATCACCCATGATTTAGCCGTTTTATCTGAAATTGCCGATAAAATCGGCATAATGTATGGAGGCCAAATGGTAGAATTTGGATCTTCATTTGAAATTTACAAAAATCCAAAGCATCCATACACCCAAGGATTGTTAAAAGCTATTCCAACACTGCACGGAGATGTTCCAGAATACATCAAAGGAATTCCTCCTAGTCTGCTGATTCCACCAACAGAATGCCGATTCATAGAACGATGTCCCCTTGCATTTGAAAAATGCAAAAAACTTCCACCTAAATTTAAAACAAAGACAGGTTATGTCCAGTGTTGGTTGTATGAAGATGAAGCAGTATCCTCTTAGAATTTAAATGCCAAGTATAATTTTTTTTTTATTTAAGATAAATTTCTTGAATCTCTGAGAATTTTAAAAAATAAATTTGATTTAACAAAGGATTAGATACATTTTGTGAAAAGTGTAAAGTGTTTTTGGAAAATTTTAATCATATTTTAAAATTGAACTAAAAGTTATGAACAAGTTTTACAGATTTTAAATTAATGTAGAGTATAAAGGAGTGAAAACTAGGAACCTAGAAAATGGGAAAAAGAGTAACTATAGTGCTGGAGGATAATCTGGTAAAGAAGTTGCATGATATTCAAGCAAAACTCATCAAAGAATCTAAAGCACATGTTAGCTTTTCTGATGTTTTAAATGATACTTTACGAACAGGTCTAAAATCTAAATTAATTTCACAATATGAAACTAAGACTTAGTTGTTTATGTTGTATTTCTTTACAATAGGCAGACAAGCATCAATGATCCTTAGCATCTCTGTCCGAATTACTTTTTTTTCAATTGAAATCCATACACGTAATCTATCAATTGCAAAACAAATTATCTGAACTTTCGCTCTCTCTTCCCAAACAAACTCGATTTTTCCTAGGTTCTCATCAAAGAAACTCTCAAGGTCAGTTTTAATGGCTGTATGTGAGAATTGATATTTTGTGTTTTTCGCGTCTAATAACGGGTCTAAATTTTCCCTTCTTTTATAGGCCAATAACTCCCCTATCTCATTAATTACCCCTACAAACCTGATGTATGGGCTTATCAATTCAATATTACTGCAAATTAGACCAAAATCCGTTTTGTTCAATTGATTTTGATCTAAAAATATGATATTTTAATGATTATAATTTTGAAAATTCAATTTCTGTAAAAATAAAAATGAAATTTCGCTTTTGTTAAATAATCCATAATATGAGTTTAAATTGTGGACTTCGCGGCAATTTTTCCGTTTGCTCCTGAGTTTGGTTATCTCGGATTAACCCTTATCAGCTTTTTTGGTTCCCTAATTCCATTTGTTCCTTTACCATCCTTTCTTTTGTTGGCTACAATGTCAGTAGGTGATCAGTTTGACTTGCATGTAATAGCATTAATTTCTGCATTTACTGCAACTGGTGCCAAGATAATTGTATTCTCAGTAAGCTATGAGGGGAGACGAATAATTGGAGAAAAATCAAGAAAACGCATGCGTCCCTTTGAGAGACTAGTAAAAAAATATGGGGCAGCGGCCGCATTTTTTGCCGCAGCAACACCGATGCCCGATGATTTAATCTATATTCCATTGGGTCTTGCAAGATATAATCCTAAGCGATTCATCATTGCAACACTAACTGGAAAAATTGTTTTGAGTTATATCATAGTTTTTACCTCTCACTATATGGGACTGTCTTTGGTTGAACCATTTCTTGAGAATGTCGAAGATGTAAGCACTATCTATATTGGAATAGCTGTCTTTGCTGTAATGATGACGGTGGTTATAATTTTACTTCTAAAACTGGATTGGCAAAGGATTATGGCAAGATTTGCTCCGTGGACACTTGATGAGAACAATGAAGACAAGGATTAATTTATTTGAATTTTAGAGAAAAGTTGAACAAAACTTGAACCCGTTATTTCAGCTTTGTACCAGAAGTTATGACGAGGAAATCCCAATAGTAAAAAAAGCATTGGAAGCCCTGGAAAAAGAATGTAATGTGTCAAATGGCCATACCATTGAAAAACCATTTAAAAAATCTGGTTGGACATTTTTCAATATTCAGATTAGTGAAGAGTTATCTGAGATCATTGAAAAATCAGGCATGATGGAGGGCGCACAAGGATATGGGATTGGAGAACAGATGACTAATTTTATTGGACATTATCTAGAAACCAAAGGGAGTAACGTAAGAATAAAGAAAATCGATTATTGATAACTGTCTCAATAATTTGGAAAACTCTATCATGATTTAAGAACTATCTTCGTAAAAGAGTTCTCTTTTGCCATTTGATTTTACTATAAAACATCTAGAACATCCAGAACATATCAACATCATCGATTCTGTTAGTTCCAACTTTATCCAAGAGCCTTTTTTGATACAGAAAGGGCAATAATTACCGGGTGACAATTTCTTGAAGTTCTCCATTAAGGTTTAGATTTAGTCTGAATTATGCATGAATGTAGAGGCCTTTCTCTTCGGTCTAAAATTTTCCCACAATTTTCACACGCAAAAAATCTACCCAACAATCTAATTACGTAATCAAATTATAAATCAATTTTCTCAATTCTATTCCTTCCCAAACACCATCCTTAGTTCAGCAGAAAATACTACATTAGATTACAGCCCTTTTGTGTATCTACAGGAACAAGCAATGTCTAAAGTAAGATTTTAAAATTCCAAAGATTATCTAGTGCGGTTTTAATTCCTATTCTTGGGGCAGCAATAATTTTTCCTCGTTTTAGCAATCCGTCTGTAATAAACAACTCTGAATTTCTAGTCAAGTCAACCCCGTACTGTTTTTTTGTAATGTCAAGTGCTTGGGTTAATTTTCCAGGACCGTCTGTTAGATTTCTTTCATTGTTTTTACCTCTATTTTTTTTCATAATGTCAATCCCTTTTTCTGGATGAATGTTACGAATAAGAACAGCTCCTGCTTCGACTTTGGAATTTCTGGCAACTACGTTGAAACAAAAATACATTCCATATGTAAAATAAACATAAGCTCGTCCCACCTCCTCAAACATTGCTTTGTTCCTTTCAGTTTTTCTCCGAAATGCGTGGCTTGCAGGGTCATCCTTGTGCAGGTAAGCCTCAGTTTCTATAATTATGCCTGATATTCTTTGACTACCAATCTTTCTTACCACTCTTTTTCCTAACAACCCTTTGGCAACTGTTATTGTACTTCGGGCGTAAAATGATCTAGGTAGAGAATTCAATATCTATTGAAATCTGTTTGCCATTTTTTAATTCTCTGATTAATTCAAATAATTTTTTGATGTCTTTTTCTAGAACTTCGATTAGTCCCTGATTGTAAATTGTAGCTGCCGGATGAATTGTAATAAAATACAATTGATTCTCTTTTCTTCCAACTTTTCCACGAAATTTTGTAATCTCAGTGCCACCAAGAATTGAACCAAATGCAGTATTTCCTAAGACGCAAATAATTTTAGGCTTAATTATTTCGATCTCTTTTTGGAGGTATTCTTGACACGTATCTCTTTCTATTTTACTGGGGACCCTGTTGTCTGGAGGTCTGCACTTTACGGTGTTTGTAATGTATACCTCGTCTCTTGAAATTCCTGCATTTTCTAGCGCAAGTGATAGTTTTTTTCCAGCAACACCTACAAAAGGTTCTCCCTGTAAGTCTTCATTTCTTCCAGGCGCTTCTCCAATAAACATCACATCTGAATTAAAACTTCCTTTTCCCGGAACGGCGTTTGTTCTTGTTTTACAGAGATCACATTTTGTACATTCGATTACATTTTGTCTCAGTGTTTCTAAATTAAGATCCATAATCTAATTTACACTCTTCACTATTGCCTTTCCTCTGATGGATGGACCGCCATTACCCATCATCATTGATTGCATTGGATCTCCTTTTCCACAATTGGTAATTGGTCTTACTGTAAAATCATTCCCACAAGCATCAATTGATTCAAAAAATTCAGGTGCCGTTCCAATCACAATTACATCTCTTAACAAATCAGTTACTTCACCATTTTCAATTTTTTGGGCGTATTGACATGAGATACTCCAGTTGTATCTTTTCATGTCAATTGAAGGAATCTTCATGTTTGAGATAAGATATCCACTTTTGACTTCTTTTATCATCTCATCTACTTTCCAATCTCCAGCTCCAATGCAGGTACAGGCCATTCTAATCAAGGGCATGAATCTATAGTTTGTAGCTCGCATGTTTCCAGTTGACTGGGTCCCAAATGCTATGCAAGTTTCTCTGTTTTGCATGTGGTTTTTTAGAATACCATTTTCAACCAAAGTTGTTTTCTGTGTTTGTACCCCCTCATCATCAAAATAATACCATCCTAAACTTTCTTCGATTGTAGGGTCGTCAAACACATTTAGCTGTTCTGAGCCAATCCTTTCTCCTAATTTATTTTTCCACCATGCTCCTCCTGCCCATGCCATCTCTTTTCCAAGAACTCTGTCAGCTTCTGAGGGATGGCCCAAAATTTCATGAGTCAATAAAGACACAAAGTCTGGATTCATTATCACCGTCGCTTTTTCTTCTTTTGCAGGTTTAGCACCAAGAAGTTGCGAAGCCTTTTCTGAAATATCGTTTGCACTGTTTTGTGCTTTGTTGTTTTTAGTGATTTGATCCATTCCTCCTCTACCACCTTCTGTGATGTTTACTGATTGGGTTAATCCTGATTCATGAGCAGTTGCAGTCATCTCAATTACTACATCTGTAAAATTTTGTAATATTTCAGAACCTTCACTACTAACAAAATATTTTGAATTTATTGTATACCATGGGTTAATTGTTGATTTTTTAATTCGTGGTTTTTCAAGAATGATTTTATCGCACTCTAATCCAACTTTAATTAACTCCTCTAAATTTGGTTTTTTAAAAACGGGATAATCTTTTTTTGTTTTTTTGATGGTGATGGGAATTAATTCTGTTGGATTATTTTTTTTCTTTGAAAAATAACTGACATTTTTTATTGCCTGCAGAATGCCTTCTTTAATTTCCTCAAAAGATTTTGGATTGGTATTAGCATAAAATCCCCAGGCCCCATCCTTCAGAATTCTGATTCCAATTCCTTCATCTGATTTATCTTTGACATACTCGATTTCTCCGTTTTCTATTAGGAGTGATTTTCTTGTCTGCTTTTCTGCTCTGGCATCACAATATTGTGCTCCATGGGATGCGGCATATTGTATGGCCTTGTCTGCAAGTTCATGAAGATTAGGAACCATGAAATTTAAAGAATCAATGAGCTTCGTAAATCTTCTGCATGTTTATTTGCTTGATATTGCAGGCAAGGTAAAGTAGTACTCATCCTCAAAATCATAGTCAGTTTCTTCTTTGTGTCGAAGAAATTCAAAATATGCAGTACAGTTCGAGTAAAATTCATTGTTTTTTGAGTGTTCATTACCCTCTTTCATGAAAATTAATGCCAAAAAATCTATTTTTTTACCAGAGTAAGTGTTTTTAGTTCTGAAAGTTTGTTTTCTTTAAGTAATTTCACCTGTAGTTTTGGGATTGTAAAGGTAAATGTGGTCCCTTTGCCCTCTTGGCTTTCTACTGATATTTGGCCTCCATGATTATTGACAATTCCTTTGCATATCGCCAAGCCTAATCCGCTCCCTCCCCTTTCTCTTGTAAGAGTAGTGTCTACCTGATAGAATTTTTTGAAGAGATCTTTTTGTTTGTCTAGAGGTATTCCCATTCCGTTATCTCTGACGCTAATTTGGATCTCTGAGGGGGTTTCCTCCATCATTACCTCGATTTTGCCTTTTTTTGGTTCTACTGCTATCATGGCATTTTTGATTAGATTGGTCAATACCTGCTTAATCCTTTCAGAGTCATGATAAACTACTAAATTTTTGGCATTTGCTGTTAGTTGAATTTCGTTTTTTTCAGCTTGGGGAGCCAAAGCATTTACTGATCTTAGAATTGAGTCTCTGATGTCAGAATCTTCTTTTTTCATTCGCAATTTACCAATCTCTAATTTTTGAACATCTAACAAGTCTGAAATTATTCCCAAGAGTGTTTCGGAACTTGATTTAATTATTGAAAGTCTATCTTTTTGTTTTGGATTTAATTTTCCTAGATGCTCATTGAGTAAAATATCTGAATACCCTTGAATTGGGACCAATGGAGTTTTTAGTTCATGTGTTATCATTGCCAAAAACTCATCTTTTGCAATATCTGTTTTTTTTGCTTGTTCTTCTTTTTCTTTAATGGTATCAGACATTATGTTAAATGAAGTAACCAACTCTCCAATCTCGTCCTTTGAAGTATATTTTATCTTCTCACCATACGCTCCTTCTTTTACCCTTGATAGAGCTTTGTTGATTGTAGCTAACGGTAAAAGTGATTGTCTAATAACTAATGGCACCAAAAAAAACGTTGCAATATCTACTGCCAACAAAATTTGAATTATTGTTTGTTGATCAGACCCCGGACCAAATATTCCTGACTTTTCATCTTGATAAAGCAAAAACAAATTAAAAGCAGCAGCTACAATTAAAATTCCAATTAGCACATACAATTTACTTACAATTTTCACACTTTGAAAAGCTAGGCATGAAGTATAAAAATAGGAGATGTTATTTCTTGAACAGTCATGTCTGACGAATTCATAAAGATTGCAACTCAGGAAATAAACGACGAGTTATCAAGCATTTCCACGATTTTAGGTTTGTGTCAGAATGATAATGATGTCTCAAAAAATTCTGACAAAATTGAAAAACATATTCACAAAATCAAAGGACTGGCACCC
This sequence comes from Nitrososphaerota archaeon, assembly GCA_022562615.1. Taxonomy (GTDB): domain Archaea; phylum Thermoproteota; class Nitrososphaeria; order Nitrososphaerales; family Nitrosopumilaceae; genus Nitrosomaritimum. The sequence continues at coordinate 413 of JADFOW010000066.1, read as the reverse complement.
ATGATGGGAAAGGAAAACATTGGAAATTTGGCAAAAACCCTTGATTTTATCTTAAAGAAAATTGCTTCTGGGCAAAAGGTGGATGGATTCTTTGAGCCTCTTTCTATCTCTACTGAACAGATGAAAATTACCATGGATAAACCTCATGACCTAGGTGAGGTTCACAAGCAGATTTCTGATATTGCTTCAAAAATTGTTGATTAACTATTTTTAATATTCCAAGTTTAGGTGTAAACTAAATGGCAAACATTATGATTGCAGATGATTCTGAGGCAATTCGCCTAGTCTTAAAAGATATCTTGAATATTGGTAAACATACAATTGTAGCCGAAGCGGAAAATGGGGACGAGGCCGTGAATTTATTTTTCAAGATGTCACCTGACTTGTTATTGCTAGATTTGGCAATGCCAAAA
>JADFOW010000020.1 GCA_022562615.1 Nitrososphaerota archaeon | reverse complement strand
TTTTTGTTTTTTATTTTTTTTCTTGTTCTTTTTTATCTGTTTCTTTTTTAGCTGGTTCTTTTTTAGCTGGTTCTTTTTTAGCTGGTTCTTTTTTAGCTGGTTCTTTTTTAGCTGGTTCTTTTTTAGCTGGTTCTTTTTTAGCTGGTCCTGCCTTTTCCTCAATTTTCTTTGTGTCTTTAACTGGAGTAACTTCAGATTCAACTTCATCATCAAATCTTGAAACTAAAATGTAACCCTCGTCCGTTCTACTCATTCTAACTCTAACTTTTCTTGGAGGGTGCTTTGCACCTCGTGCCCAAATTTGGTGGGCAAGATCTTCTTCAATTTTAATATTTTCAACTTTCATGTGGTGACGAGCAAATTCTCTAATCATGTTAATTACTCTTGTTGCACGGTGAGTATCTACAGAAAGTAATGCTTTGCCAAGGTTTATTGTATATACTCGCTCTAGTTCCTGAGACAACTATCCTACCTCGACATCTGTTTGTCTCCAAGCTCTACGTTTAGGGTTAGTTCGAACTGTTCTCTTGGTTCTCATAATAACCCAAGCTGGTACTGGTCTGGTCTGTCTTGTCTTTTTCAACAGACGAATCTTCCTTGGAGATGACTTGCGTGCAGCCATAGATTTTGAACCAAGAAGAGCTCTTTTTAAATGAATCTCAAGAACTTAGACAATCTGCTATTTGTTTCAAGACTCTAGCTGAAGCTCCCCAAACAATTTTCCCTTGAAATTCATACCTATACATTTCTTGAATCAAATTGTGTGTGGGATCAGGATCCTTTTCCTTAGTTTTCAAGAATGACTCGAGTGGAATGTGGAAAATTTTTTCTACTTCGGCGTTTGCTGACAGTGGAGGAATCTCATCTATAACTGAAACAAAAGGGAGAATTGTGAAACCAGAATTAAGGGTAATTACAGGATCCAATTGTCCAATTACTTGGTCTGGTCTAAGGCTCAAACCTATCTCTTCCCTTGTTTCTCGTAAGGCTGTTTCTAAAAGATTGGAATCAAGGGAGTCTAATTTTCCACCAGGAAATGAAATTTCGCCTGCATGAAATTTCATATGTTTTGGTTTTTCTGTCATCACAACAATAGGAGATTGACCATAAATGACAACAAGAATTGATGCGAGTATATTATTACCATAATCTTCTAGAGTAGGATTAATTTCTGTGGTAAGCCTAGATCGTAAATTATCAAGAATCATGATTTTCTTTTCCTATTATTCCATATTGGTCTTATTGTTCAAAGGTTTTAACCATGGTTCAAAGAAATCACCATATGACAATCAGATACGAAGCTAATCCACCAAAAATTCTTCCAGGTTTGGATTTAGAAGAGTCGATATCAAAATTTGTCAATAAAATAAAATTAATTTCAACGAAATGTGATTCCATCCATCTAACAGAAAATGTGTTAGGCTACACTAGAGTATCACCAATTAAAGTGGGAAAAATAATTAGAAAAGAAATTCCCAACCTTCCAATAACAGTTAGTCTCAGGGTTAGAGACAAAACCAAAAAAGAGATTGAAGATTTTGTTCAAGATGCGATTTCAGCTGGATTTTCAGGGATTTTAGTATTGATGGGTGATCCATCACAAACAGAACAAAAAGATTTGGGATTGGTTCCCAGTCAAGTAGTAAGAATGCTAAAAGACAAGGGAGTTGATTCAAAAATTGATTTGTATCTTTCAATACCAAACAAACCTAATTTTTCAAAGATAGAGAAAAAACTAAAGGTAAATCCAAAAGGTTTCATGACTCAAGTTGTTCAAACCGTTGAGCAAGTTCAAAATCTTGTGGATAACCTCAAAGGGTATTCTGTGATTCCAATTGTTTTGTATCCATCAGAGAAAAATAAATCATCGGCAAAATTTTTGAATTTAGAACTAGAAAAGTACAGAGAAAACTTTGCCGAATTCTTAAATCAAGTGCATCAGATTACAGGTGATGTGTTAATTACGTCCCCCAGTGATTTTTCTGGTTTGAACCAATTTTTGGAAAATTCATCTGTTCAAAGTACAAAGTATTCTGCATCAGGGTGATGTACAACAATTGCGGCAGTTGACTGCTCTGGAATAATTTGTCCTGAATCAGTTAGTGTCATGCCATATTTGTCAGGCCTTAAAAATTTCCAAACAAGTTTGTGCTGTGCTACATCTGGACAGCTTGGATAGCCCCAGCTGTATCGTAGTCCTCCTTTGCCTTTAATTTTAAGATCTGATTTTATTTTTTGATTAACCCACGCTGCCATCCCTTCTGCAAATTCTACTGCAAGACCATGCAAATAGTATGCATCTGTATACTTGTCTTCTTTGTTCCACTGCTCAATAACATCAACAACTCTGTTGCCTACCGTTACTGCCTGAAATGCAACAATGTCATCTTTTCCAAAGTAATCTGCAAGACAAAGATGCTTAGGTTTAGTAGATCTTGGAAAATCAAACACAATTTTCTCTCCTGCAGGATGATCAACTATTATCTTGTTTTTCTCATTGTGACAGTTAAAATAACCATAAACTGCGCTTGGTTCAAATAAATTCTCATCTTCAATTCTCTTTTTCCATTCTTCGAATAGTTTTTCATGTTCCTCTTCCTGATCCTGTCCTGCTTTTCCTCTCAAACCCCAAGATAACTTGAACAGAGATTTTTTGTCTATCATACTCCAAACCTCGTGGACATCAATTTTTGATGAATCCAGATGAATTGGAATGTTGATTCTGGGAGGACTTGGAGCACTCACAGGAACCACATTACTTCTGGGAATTTCAGAGGAAGATGTAGTGGTAGGGGTCGTATCTTTCCATTTTTCTATTCTTTCTTTCCATTCCTGCAGGAGTGGTTCTTTGTCAGATACAAGCTTGTCCATCGTTTTTAGTCCTTCAAACATAGTGTTGCAATAAAACACTCCAGGTTCATAGATTCCATCTTCTTTTGCAATTCTATTGATGTAGTTTGAGTTGATGGCAGCACCCCCGCATAAAAATGGAATATTCATTTTGTTTTTTCTTGCATGTTCCACAAAGAACTGCATCTGTTTTGATGTAGATACCAAGAGTGCAGATAAACCAATAGCATCAGGATTTACCTCTTTAATTTTTTCTAGAAACTTTTGAAGAGGAACTTGTTTTCCTAAATCATAGACTGTATACCCGTTATTTTGAAAAATTGTTTTCACAAGATTTTTTCCAATATCATGAACATCACCGTAAACTGTCCCAAGTACGAGCTTTCCTTTAGAACTCCCTTCTTCCTGTAGCATATACTTTTCAAGTTCACTCACAGCTGCCTTCATGCATTCAGCAGATTTTAGAACAAATGGTAAGATCAGTTCACCAGAACCAAACTTATCACCTACTTCCTTCATAGCAGGAAGTAAATCCTCGTTCAGAGTTCTGATGGCACCATCGTGAGTAATTTTCTTTGATTCATCAAGGAAAAGGATACCCTCATTGTCTTTGATGATTTCATTATTTCCAAGTTTTTCTGCAATTGCAGATACAACATCATTTCCAATTCCATCTTTGAGTCGGTTAACAATTCTAAAGTTTGCACGTTTGCCGGCAGGCCAGGATGGATCAACAGCAACTTTTTTTGATTCTTTACTTGCTTGAGGACCTGTTTTTTCAAAGTAAGTAATTAGGTCAGATAACGAGTTTGGATGAGTGTTATAGATAAGATCTTCAGCAAGTTTTTTCTCTTTTTCATCAATTTCACCGTAAGGAATGATCTCTTTGGAATTAACAATTGCAGTATCCAATCCTGATTTTACTGCGTGATACAAAAATACAGAATTTATAATTTTACGTGCGTATGGAGCAAGTCCAAAGCTAATGTTACTTAATCCAAGTGTGGTAAAGGAATTTGGAAATCTTTCTTTTACAAGTTTTATTCCTTTTAGAGTATTTTTTCCTGCATCTAAAAATTCGTCTTCCCCTGTTGCCAAAGTAAATGTAAGAACGTCAAAGATGAACTGCTCTTCTTTTAATCCATATTTTTTTCCTGTCTCATAAAGTAGCTCTGCGGTTTCAACTTTTTCTTGCGGGGTCTTTGCCATCCCTTTGGGTCCAATGCACAATGCTATTGCTGGTAAACCATACTTTGACATTAATGGTGCCAGTTTTTCAAATCTGCTTCCATCACCTTCAAGATTAATGGAATTAATTATAGGTCTTCCAGGAATTTGAGTCACAGCTGATTTGATCACATCAGGATCAGTTGAATCAATCACGAGTGGAGCATCAATCTCCAAGCTCAAACGTTTTACTAAATTTAACATGAATTGCTTTTCATCAGAGCGCTCGGTTGTTGCAACACATACATCAAGGCAATGAGCACCATCTTCAACTTGTGTTCTTGCTAAATCAATTAATCCATCATAATCATCGCTAAGTACAAGTTGTTTTGCTTTTCTTGAACCTTGGGTATTGATCCTCTCTCCGATGATTAGTGGAGGGGGTACCTGTTTTAGGTCAACCGTCTTTAATGCAGAACTTACTCTAGGAGTACTCAATGTGATAAAGAGTTATCAGTTTTTCTAAATACTTAACCCTTGATAGAGTGAGCTTTTTCGTCAATTACTTTTCTTAGAACGGCAATGTGTTCGGGGTTTGTCCCGCAACACCCACCGATAATTCGCACCTTTTTGTAGTGTGTAAGAAAATCACTTAATGCTTCACCCATCTTCTCAGGGGTCATTTTGTAAACTGCTTGCCCTCCCTGATTTTCAGGCATGCCGGCGTTGGGAACCACGAGTAAATTATGCTCGTTTTGCTCATCAAGCCATCTTACACTTGGCGTCATTTCAATTGGACCAGTTGAGCAGTTCAAACCAAACACATCGATTCCCATGTCTGAAACTGTGGTATATGCAGCTTGAATGTTTGTTCCAAGTAACATTTTTCCATATTTATCTAAAGTAGTGTTTGCGATGATTGGAACTTTTTTTCCAGTTTTTTTTATTGCGTTGTGGCATGCCTCAATGGCAAGCTTTACTTCCAGAATATCTTGACTGGTTTCGATTAGCAGTACATCAACTCCTCCAAGAATTAGTCCTTCAGCTTGCAGCTCAAATGCTTCTCTGATTTCATCAGTTGACTTTTGTCCCAAATCCGGATCATTTGAGCTTGGAAGAAAACCAGATGGCCCCATTGAGCCAACTACATATCGAGGTTGGTCAGTGTATTCTGAGCAAACTTCAGATGCAAGCTGTGCAATTTTTTTGTTAAAGTCAATTGTTTGTGCTCCAAAACCATACTCGTCTAGTTTTATTTTGTTAGACCCAAAAGAGTTTGTTTCAATGCAATCAGCACCTGCATCTAAATAATTTCTGTGAATTTCTTTAATCCACTCTGGGTGTGTTAGTACCAAACCATCATTAAATCCATCTTGGTTATTTGGAAAGTCTTCAGGTTTTGGATTAAATTTTTGAATCTCTGTTCCCATTGCCCCATCAAATAATAAAATTCTATTTTTTATTACCTCAAGAAATGGTTCTTTTTCAGTCAAACAATTTTCAAAGTAAGTTTGCTCGGTTTAACTCTTTTGAGAACAAAGAGAGCATGCGTATATAGAAATTAGGTAAAGTTGTATTTTATGTAAATTTATGCAAAATTTTCAGATTACCAATTTAGTTCGTAGTGTCACCTTTTTCCAGCATGCAGGCCTATCGATTCTTTTTATCTTCATGCCTATTATTGCAATGGGAGTCACAAACTCAATTTTTGAGATTGGATTGATTGTGGCCTCATTTAGTTTTGCCCAGATTTTATCTGAGATTTACTTTGGAAGGCACTCAGACAGGAAGGGAACTAGGCTTCAATTCATTAGAATTGGGTTTATTGGATGTGCTGCCACCTTTGGCCTTCACTATTTTGCTGATGACATTACCCTTTTATTTTTGGCAAGAATTGGTGCGGGTATTTTCAGTGGGATAATGATTCCAGCAATGATTGCCTATGCATACGAATCGATCGATGAAAAAAGAAAAGTTGTAACAATAATTTCTTTTCATGCATTAGGTTGGATGGCAGGAATTATAGCTGCTGGATTTGTTAATGATGTCAAGATGATATTCATCGTAAGCTCTGGATTTTTCATTATGGGATTTTTACTTTCTACTAGACTACCAAATATTGTTTCAAAAAAAGAGTTAGAATCAGGAACGATAAAAAAAATTATTCTTAAAAACAAGTATCTTTTCTTGTCTCTCTTACTGAGACATGTTGGAGCTGCTTCAGTGTGGACAATCTTTCCAATAATGTTGATGGAACAATTAGGAGCAGAGTTATATCAGATATCTATTATCTATATTTCAAACACGTTAGCTGCTTTTGTTTTGATGAGTCTGATGGCAAACAAAATCAACATTTCAAATGTTTCAATGTTTAAGATTGGAGTTGGTATGACAATTTTTGTCTTTATTGGATTATCACTAATTACTGACTGGTGGATGGCAATGCCGTTTATGGCACTAGTCGGAGGAACTTGGGCATTTTTGTTTATTGGAGGAAATTTTCATTTAATGGAGAATAATCCTCGCTCAACTTCTACTGGACTTTTCAGTTCTACTCTCTCAATTGCCACAGTTATCGGGCCAATAATAGCTGGCACTATTGGCATTTTATTTGATTATATTTACGTGATGTATTTTGCAATTCTAATTATTGTATTTGCTTTTGTAGTTTCGCTAAAAATTAAAAACGAAAATTAAACTATCGTAATCCCCATCTAGACATTACTTTATTTTCAATTTTTTTGAAGATAAATCCATCAACTGCCATGCCTATAATCATAATTACAACCATTATTGCAATAACTTGAGAGACATCATTTAGCTGTCGACCAACGTTGAGTAAAAACCCTAATCCTAGGAACGAAAATAGCATTTCTGCACCGATTACTCCCCTCCATGCAAACGCCCAACCCTGTTTAAAACCCGAAATCATGTACGGAAACGCGGCAGGGATCAGGACATTTGTGATCAGTTGGGTTCCCTTTGCGCCCATGTTACGTGCTGCTTCTACATAATGTGGGTCGATGTTTTTCACTCCAGTGTAGGTGTTTATTGTTACCGCAAATACAGCACCGATTGCTGTCACAAAGATAATTCCAACATCATTTAGTCCAAACCAAAGTAGTGCAAGTGGAACCCATGCAATTGATGGAATTGACTGCAGTCCCAATACCAAAGAACCAATTGTTTGGTTCACAGTCTCTACTCTTGCCATAAAGATTCCAAGGACAACTCCAATTGCAATTGCAATTGTAAGTCCAACTACCAATCTCATAAGGGTAGTTCCAATTCCAAAAAATAAGCTTCCGTCGGCTGCACTATACATCAAGACTTCTCCAACTTCATATGGAGATGGAAAGACATTACTTGGCAAAATATCTGACATTGAAATTACTTGCCAGATTATTACAAGAATAATGTAGAACATAATTTTTTTAGCAAGAATATTTTTTTTCATAAAATCACCTGCTCTTTTTTACCTCTGGTCGAAGCTCTGATAGTATCTCCTTCTGAACTCCTAATAGATTCTCATCTTCGACAAGTCTTGGTCGTTTAAAATCAATTGGTATTAGTCTTTTAATTTTAGATGGTCTGTTACTAAACACTGCAACTTTTGTTCCTAGAACTGAAGCTTCTGCTACATTGTGTGTTACAAACAAAATTGTTTTTTTGGTTTTCTCCCAAATCAGCTGCATCTCAACTAACAACAAGTCTCTTGTCTGTGCATCAAGAGATGCAAATGGCTCATCCATTAATAATACATCTGGATCCATCACTAGAGCCCGAGCTATTGCAACTCTTTGTTTCATTCCAGTTGAAAGCTGGTAAGTAAAAGAGTCTGCAAACTTTGTAAGTTGCATCATATCCAAATATCTCTTTGAGATTTGGTTCCGCTCTTCTTTTGGAATTCCTGCCATCTTTAGACCAAACTCCACATTGTCCTGAACCTTTAACCATGGAAACAATGCTCCCTCCTGAAACACCATAATTCTCTCAGGTCCAGTAGTGGTAACGGGTTTTCCATCAAACAGCACCTGCCCTTCATCAGACGTTTCCAACCCTGCAACAATTCTCAGCAAAGTAGATTTGCCACATCCAGAAGGCCCTACCAGACACACAAAATCCCCATCTTCGACTTTAAGGTCCACACCATCCAAAGCCATAAGCTTGTGGCTTTCATGCTTGAAGGACTTTACAATACCCTTTATCTCAAGTTTAACCATTATCAGTTGTTCCCCCCAAGTGATTCATTTGTAGTTTTGTCAAAAAATATTCCATCCAAGGTGTATCCGTCTCGTCCAAGATAGCCAAGAGAGTCTGCTCTTTGTGCAAATGTGTAAATTGAATCATTAACCGAGTCTGTTGTAATAACCAAGTTTCCTAGTGCCTCATCAACTACGCTGTCTGAAAGGGTTTGTCCAAGTGTGTTTTGCATAAATTGATTAAAAATAATTCTAGTTTCTTGTGGATGGTCATTTATCCAGTTTACGGTTTGCTGGTGTGACTCTAACCACGTTACCACAACTTCTGGATTTGCTACAACATATTCTTGTCTTCCTATTAGCAGAACTGATGCGAATTTATTTTCTGGCCAAAGTTCTTCTTCGTAAAATAACCGTTTACCATTAAGCTCTTGGACTAGAATGGTAGCCCATGGTTCAGGAATCCATGCAGCATCAATCTCACCTTTTGTAAATAACGTGTAAATGTCAGGATTGGGAATATTCAAAACAATAACAGTCCCTCCTTTCTGATATGGCTTTAGTCCATTTTCTGATAGATAATTTCGCAATGATACGTCTTGGGAGTTTCCAATCTGTGGAGCCGCAATTCTTTTTCCTGCAAAGTCATCAACAGAATTTATCTGGGAATTCGGATGAACAATAAAACTTGCACCTCCAGTTGCAGCTCCAGATAAAATTACAACATCATGATTTTCAGATTTTAAAAATCCGTTAATCGCAGGACCTGGTCCTACATATGCAAGATCAATCGATTTAGCAAATAAGGTCTCTATGACTTGAGGTCCGCTATCAAAAAGTTTTCGTTCAATGGTAGTGGAATTTCCAAAGTTATCCTCAAAAATTCCTCTTTCTAACCCAACAATTGGAATGGCGTGACCTATGTTTGGAAAAAATGCCACTCTAATTGTATTTTCACTCGTTTGCTTGTTGGTTTCTGATACAATTCCTATAATTATCACTAAAGCAATTACTCCTACTCCCGCCAAAACAGCCGATCGAATTTTCATAAAACAGCGTTATATTTGATGGATAAAAAATCATCGAATTTTAGCTCAAGCTTGTCGGAGAATTTCAGCATTGAATTTTGATATTTTTCGTATCACAAAAGATAAATTCGAAATTATGTCCCGAAAGATGTTTTATGACTCAAAAAGGAATTTTAGCATTTTCGGGTGGACTAGACACATCAGTTGTTGTCAAATATCTTCAAGAGGAATACGATATGGATGTAATTACAGTTACAGTTGATGTTGGTCAAGGTGATGATCCCAAAAAAATTGCAGCCAAGGCAAAAAAGCTTGGGGCAAAAAAGCACTACAATATTGATGCCAGAAAAGAATTTGCTGAAAAATTTATCTTTCCATCAATAAAGGCAAACGCTCTTTACCAAAAAAAATATTGTCTGGCAACTGCACTTGCAAGACCACTAATTGCTGAAAAAGTGTTAGAGATTGCAAAAAAAGAAAAAGTTACAGCTTTAGCTCATGGGTGTTCTGGAAAAGGAAATGATCAAGTAAGATTTGACATTACGTTTCGTTCTGGATCAGATCTTCCAATAATTGCACCAATTAGAGACAAGAACTTGGATAGAGAAACGGAACTAAAGTTTGCAGAAAAACATGGAATACAAATCGATACTGTTGCAAAAAAATTCAGCATTGATCAAAACTTGTGGGGGCGTGCAATTGAAGGCGGCGTACTAGAAGATCCATACAATGAACCACCTGATGATGTATTCATCTGGGTTAAAACAAAAAACTTACCAGATACCCCAACTTACTTGGAAATTACATTTGAAAAGGGAGTTCCAGTTGAAGTTGATGGAAAAAAATTAGATGCTCTAAAACTAATTGAATACATCAACAAAAAAGCAGGAGCTTCAGGTGTTGGAATTGTAGACCACATCGAAGATAGAGTTGTGGGAATCAAATCTCGCGAAGTCTACGAGACACCAGCTGCTACCTGTCTTATTGAAGCACATCAGGACTTGGAAAAGATGGTCCACACAAAGCACCAAAACAAGTTCAAGTCACTAATTGATGATGAGTGGGCATATCTTGTATATTCAGGACTCTGGCAGGACCCTCTCAAGAAGAACCTCGATGGCTTTATAGAATCCTCACAAAGAACCGTCTCTGGAACTGTACGGTTAAAGCTGTTCAAAGGAAACCTTAGGGTGGTTGGACGAAAATCTCTTCAGTCCATTTATAGCTATGAGATGGCAACGTATGGTATAGGGTCAACGTTTGATCAGAGAATGGCCAAAGGATTTGTGGAATTGTGGGGATTGCAGTCAACAGAAGCTAATAAATTACAAAGGAAGTGGTCAAAAAAAACATGAACTGCTCAGAATGTGATGCAACTCTAAAAATTCTAGACGATGCCTCAGTTGGAGAAATCGTCTCCTGTCCTGATTGTGGTGCAGACTTTGAAATAGCCAGTAAAGACGGATCAAATCTTGTGCTAAAACAAGCGGAAAGTGTAGGCGAAGACTGGGGAGAGTAATGTCAAAGGTATGTATCGTCTTTGACCGTCTAAGGTCAGAAGAGAAGATGCTACAAAAAGAAGCGTTAGATCTTGGATGCGATACATCGATGTTAGATGCCAAGATCACACAAATTAACACTGACAGCAAAAAAGATGATTATGATCTTGGAGATGTTGTTTTAGAAAGATGTGTAAGTTATTTTAGAGGACTGCACTTCACGGCAAGTCTTGAATTTATGGATGTTTCAATCATTAACACCTACGATGTCGCAAGTATCTGCGGAAACAAGATGATAATGACATTACGTTTGAAAAAACATAACATTCCAACACCAAAGACATACTTTTCATTTTCAAGTGAAAGCGCATTTGAGAATTTAGAAAAAGTTGGATATCCACTTGTAATCAAACCAATTATTGGTAGTTGGGGAAGAGGAGTGATGCCGCTCAGGGACAAAGATACTGCAGAAGCAATAATGGAGATTCGAGATATTAATGATGGCCCACATGATAGAATATACTACCTCCAGGAACTAATCCAAAGACCGCCACGTGATATTCGAGTGATAACTGTGGGGGATGAGCCAATAGCTGCAATGTATAGAAAATCTTCTGATGGCTTTAAGACAAACATTGCACTTGGAGCAGATCCGGAGCTCTGCGAGATCACCAAAGAGATGGAGGATATTGCAGTAAAAGCATCAAAGGCAATGGGCGGCGGAATTTTAGGAATCGACATGATGGAAGACGAAAAGAAGGGACTTGTAGTTCACGAGGTTAACAACACTGTAGAGTTTAAAGGATTAGCAAGAGTTGCCAAGAGAAATATCCCAAAAGCCATGGTGGAATATGCACTGACTTGCATTAGGAAATAAATTATACTCCATTGCGAGGGGTTTTATCATGAAAGTGGCGGTAGTTGGAGCATCAGGATACGTAGGGGGAGAAACCATACGTTTACTTGTAAACCATCCTGATGTTGAAATCAGCATGGTTACCTCAAGGCAGCATGTAGGCGAGTACCTTCACAGAGTTCAGCCAAGTTTGAAGGGATTTACCGAACTTACTTTCACTGAATTAAATTATGATAGAATATCAGACAAGTGTGACTTGGTCTTCACTGCAGTTCCACATGGAACAGCAACTGAAATTGTCAAAGATCTCTACGATAGAGGAATCAAAATTATTGATTTGAGTGCAGACTATAGGCTACATGCACCTGAGGACTATGACAAATGGTATGGGTGGAGCCACCCACACCCAGATTATTTGAAAAAATCTGTTTTTGGTATTCCAGAATTACACAGAGAGAAAATTAAAAAAGCACAGCTTGTTTCCTGTCCTGGGTGCATGGCAGTAACATCGATACTAGCACTAGCACCTTTAATTCGAAATGATCTAATTGACACAGACCACATTATAGTTGATTCTAAGATTGGTTCATCAGGTGCAGGCTCAGGCTCTGGAACTGCACATGCAATGCGAGCAGGAGTTATTCGACCATACAAACCAGCAAAGCATAGACATACAGGAGAGATTGAACAAGAGCTAAGCGAAATTGCTGGAAGGAAGATTCATGTTTCAATGAGTCCACATGCAGTAGATGTGGTTCGAGGAATTTTGTGTACCAATCATACCTTCATGAAAAAAAAATTGGAAGAAAAAGAAGTGTGGAAACTTTATCGTCAAGCTTATGGTGAAGAAAAATTTATTCGATTAATTCGCGACAAAAAAGGATTATACAAATTCCCAGATCCAAAATTCCTAGTTGGTTCAAACTTTTGTGATATTGGGTTTGATATAGATGAGGACAATAATAGATTGATTGCTCTTTCAGCTTCAGATAACTTGATGAAAGGAGCTGCAGGTTCTGCAATTCAAAACATGAATATAATGTGTGGATTTGATGAAATGGACGGCTTGAGATACACACCATTGACTCCGGTATAGAAATGATCACTATCAAAATCGGTGGAAGTGTAGTAGATAATTTACATCCATCAACTATTTTGGATATCAAAAAATTTGTAGAATCAGTAGGAGTTATTCTGGTTCACGGTGGAGGAAAAGAAGTTACCAAAGTTTGTGAGCAACTTGGAAAAGAACCAAAGTTTGTGACATCGCCTAGCGGAATAAAAAGTAGATACACAGATAAAGAAACTGCAGAGATTTTCACAATGGTGATGGCAGGAAGAGTTAACAAGACAATTGTGATGATGCTTCAAAAAAATGGGATTAATGCAATTGGTCTTTCCGGGGTTGATGCAAGGTTAATCCAAGCTGATAGAAAAAAGAAATTAATAATAATAAATGAAAAGGGCCGAAAACAGGCAATTGATGGTGGATATACAGGAAAAATAAGAGAAATTAACTCGAGTTTAATCAAAAACCTGCTTGAGCAAGGCTTGACTCCAGTAATTTCTCCCATTGCAATTAGCGAGGAATCAGAGTTTCTCAATGTTGATGGAGACCGAGCAGCAGCATATATTGCTGGAAAAGTTGGATCAGACAAGGTTCTCTTTATCACAAATGTCGATGGTCTTTTGATGGATGACAAACTTGTAACTAAACTGACACTTGCAGAAGCGAAAGAGATTAGACCAAAGATAGGTCCTGGCATGGAGAAGAAAATTCTTGCATCCACTGAAGCTCTTGATATGGGGGTAAAGGAGGCATTAATTGCAAATGGACAAAAAGAAAATCCTATATCCTCTGCATTAGCCCACGACAACTGCACGGTGATTCAACATGAGTGAAGATCAATTCATGGGGAATTTGTATCAGAGGTTTCCAGTTACAATCGAAAAGGGAAAAGGATCTCATGTATGGGATGTTGATGGAAAAGAGTACATAGACTGCACGGGAGGTTACGGAGTCGCTCTCCTAGGTCATCAAAACGAGCGAGTTGTAAAAGCAATCAAAGAGCAAGTTGATAAAATTATCACAGTTCATAGCTCATTTTACAACAAAACTAGAGAAGAGTTTCTTAAAACATTAATTGGACTTGCGCCAAAAAATCTAACCCAGGTTCATCTAAACAACAGTGGGGCTGAAGCAGTAGAGGCTGCAATAAAGTTTGCAAGAAAGTTCACAGGTAAAAAAGGAATGATTGCAATGAAGGGATCATACCATGGAAAATCTTTTGGAGCCTTATCCATAACATTTAATCCCAAATACAGAAAGGCTTTTCAGCCGCTAGTAGAAAAAGTTTCTTTTGCATCCTTTGGAGACATTGAATCTCTTCGTTCAGTTATTGATGATGATACTGCATTTGTAATTTTAGAACCAATTCAAGGTGAAAGCGGAGTTATTGTAGCACCAGATGGTTTCTTGCAAGATGTGCGGAAGCTCTGCGATGAGAAAGGAATTCTTCTAATTTTTGACGAAATACAAACAGGATTAGGAAGAACAGGACGATTATGGGCATGTGAGCATTGGAATACTGTACCTGATATCATGTGTCTGGCAAAAGGAATTGCAGGAGGTGTTCCGATGGGAGCTACCTTGGTAAGAGCGGACATTTTAGCATTAATCGGCAAAGGTGAACACTCTTCGACATTTGGAGGAAATCCACTATCATGTGCTGCTGGAACTGCTGCACTAAAAGCCCTTACTGAAGATGGGCTAGTCAAAAATTCCGAAAAGATGGGAAAAATTTTCAGAGAAGGACTTGAAAAATTAAAAGAGAAACACCACATCATTAGAGAGATTAGAGGAAAAGGATTGATGATTGGAGTAGAATTGAAGTTTGACGTTCGAGATATCTTGATGAATTTAATTAAAGACGGGGTTTTGATGCTTTACTCTGGAAGAAACATCCTAAGGATTCTCCCGCCTTTAGTAATATCTGAAGAAGATATAACAAAAGTTTTACAAAGCTTAGATTGTGTACTTAGTGAAGAAGAGAAGAAAAGAAATGTTCAAGGATAAAGTAGACGAGAAAATTATTGGTTATCTAAAGGAAAACTCTAGAGAATCTTTTGTAGACATTGGAAAAAAGCTCAAACTGTCGGAATCAGCAGTTAGAAGACGAGTAAAAAATCTGGTAGATAGTGGTGCCATCAAGAGATTTACTTTGGAACTTGGAGAAGAAAATGTAACCAGCGCAATAGTTCTAGTATCTGTTGATTCGGCAACAGATACATCAAAGGTTTCAGTGAAACTTGCAAAAATTGAAGGAGTGAAAAATGTTTACGAGATCACCGGGCAGTACGACATTACGACAATTATCAGTGCATCAAACATTTCAGAGATTAACAACAGTATTGATGCCCTTAGGAAAATTCCAGGTGTAATTGACACCAATACTGTAATAATTTTAAAAAAAATTGTATAAACCGACATTCGGTTCAAAAATTTAAAATCCTACTAAATTAGGATCGTCTTTGTTAGTTTTCAACGATTCTAGTACGATTATGTTTATATGCTCGAAATATAGCAACGATTTCTGTAATGAAAGATCCGAATTACTACGCAGACTTGTACAACGTATATGGAAAAAAACCAAAGAAGATTAGAGTTCTAGATAGTACTCTAAGGGAAGGAGAGCAACATCCAGGAGTTTCATTTACCGTTAAGCAAAGAATCCAAATTGCTTGGATGTTAGATTATTTTGGAGTAGACCAAATTGAAATTTCTCCAATTGTTTCAGATGATCACAAAGAGGCAGTTAAGACAATTATCAAACAAGGGTTAAAAGCAGACATCGTATCTCACGGACGAGCTCTCAAGGAAGACATTGATGTTTCACTAAGCTGTGATGCAAAGTGGTGTGCAGCTTACCTTGGCATTTCAGATATTCACCTAAAGGACAAACTTCGCATAACAAGAGACCAGGCTATGGAGAGAGCAGTTGGAACAGTAGAGTATGCAAAGTCCCATGGATTGAAAATTAGATTCACGGTAGAAGATGGAAGCAGAGCAGATCCAGAATTTCTCTTAAAGATTTGCAGGGCAATTGAAGAAGCTGGGGTAGACAGAATAAGTGTTCCAGATACGGTGGGAATACTTCGTCCAGTCGGCATGTACAATTTTGTTAAAAAAGTAAGAGAAGCAGTAGATACCCCTCTTGATGCTCATGTTCATAACGATATTGGATTTGCCCTTGCAAACGCATTTGCAGCATGCGATGCAGGAGTGGATCAAATACACACTACAATTGACGGAATAGGAGAAAGAACTGGAATCCCATCTCTTGCCGAAGTTTCAGTTGCACTGACTTACCTCTACAAATCACCAAATGACTTCAGATTAGATATGCTTCAAGACTTGTCAAGACTAATTGAAGAATATACTTCGATTAGACCATATGATTCAAAACCTATTGTTGGAACCTCTGCATATAAGCACAAGGCAGGAACCCACCTGGCAGCAATTCTGAGAAATCCCGCAGCTTACGAGCCTATTCCACCGAGAGTAGTGGGTAACAGAAGAAGGATTGTTTTTGGAGAGCTTGCAGGAAAGACTGGCGCCTCGTATTTGATGTCCATTTTAGGTCTTGAAAAGAACGACGAATCTGCAAAGCTAGTTGCACAAGGCTTGAAGAATCTCAGAATGGGAGACCTTATTGAACTTCCACTTGAAGATAAACTTGAAAAAAAGATAATTAATGACGAAAAAAGAGAAAAACCCAAGGAAAAATAATGGTAAAATGTGATGAATGTGATGCCGATATCTCCATACCAAGCGATGCTTTAGAAGGAGAAATTGTAACCTGTCCCGA
The DNA here is from genome assembly GCA_022562615.1 of Nitrososphaerota archaeon. Classification (GTDB taxonomy): domain Archaea; phylum Thermoproteota; class Nitrososphaeria; order Nitrososphaerales; family Nitrosopumilaceae; genus Nitrosomaritimum. The sequence continues at coordinate 8,630 of JADFOW010000020.1, read as the reverse complement.
ATGCGGGGCAAGTTTTGAGTTAACAAAAGGTTCAGATGGTTTCGATCTAAAGCCAGCCCAAACGGTTGGTGAGGATTGGGGGCAGTGAATCCCAATATAACAATTCTTTACGACACCATCAGATGGGAAGAAAAAGCCCTCCTAGAAGCTGGGAAAAAAAAGAACATCAACATACAGATGGTTGACTGTAAGAAATTATTTTTGGATTTAGAGAAAAAACCAGAAGAATTTGGTATAGTAATTCAAAGATGTGTTAGCTACTATAGGAATTTGCACTCAACGGCAGCACTTGAAGGGTTGGGAGTAAATGTGATAAACTGTCTTTACACTGGAATTTTTGCTGGAAATAAATTATTCACACATATGTTGCTAAAAAAATATGGCGTGCCGACACCTTATGCAACTGTTGCATTTTCCAAAGATTCTGCACTAGAAGCTCTTGGCGAACAGGGATACCCCAAAGTAATTAAACCAACAGTAGGAAGCTGGGGAAGATTAATCTCAAAATTAAACGACAGAGATTCTGCTGAAGGTATTATTGAAAGCCGAGAAAAAATGTATCCCATTTACCAAGTTCATTATTTAGAAGAGTTTGTAAAGCGACCTCCAAGAGACATTAGGGCAATTATGGTGGGGGACAAGGTCGTTGCAGCAATTTACAGAACTTCTGGAGATGGCAACTGGAAAACAAACATGTCACTTGGTGGAACTGCAACGCCATGCAAGGTCACACCGGAGATGGAGGAGATGTGCATAAAGGCGAAAAATGCAGTTCAAGGTCAGATTGTAGGTGTGGATTTGATGGAAAGCGATGAGAGAGGATTAGTAGTTCATGAAGTTAACAATACCACAGAATACAAGAATACAGTCAGGGTCTGCAATGTTGACATACCTTCATTAATGTTAGACTATGCAGTGCAATCTGGTAAATAAGAATTGGACACAACATTTACAGTAACACCAAGATTTGCAGTAAAGATGCTTGAAAAAGCACTTCGTATGTACACGCCATCACTTAGTGAAAGACCAATGGCAGAATTTCTCGCAGACAAGTGCGATGACTTGGGATTTGAAGATATTCACATTGACGAGGTTGGAAACATTTTGGCAAAGAAAGGTTCTGGATCTCCTAAGATTCTTCTCTGTGGTCACATGGATGTGGTTCCAGGAAAAGTCAAGGTAAGAACAGAAGGAGACTTTCTTTACGGGCGGGGTGCATCAGATGCAAAGGCCCCTCTTATGGCCATGCTGTTTGCAGCGGCTTCAGTTCAAAATAATAACGGCACAATAATTTTTGTTGGTGCAGTAGATGAGGAAGGTAACGCAACTGGAATTAAAAATTTAGTCAAAAGAGAACTTGATATAGATTATGCTGTGTTTGGAGAACCAAGTGGAATCAAACATGTAACAATTGCCTACAAAGGAAGACTTGCAATTAGTCTCAAAGTAACAGTTGAGGACAGTGCCCATGCCAGTGCACCATGGCTTTCAAAAAATGCAATTGAGGAATCTGCAATATTTACAAGTGAAATCAAAAAAGAACTAGAGACAGGACAAGAAGAAAAAAGCAAGGGAATGCTTCTTACGGCAACCATCACGGAGATTGCTGGTGGAATAAGTCACAACGTTACCCCAAAAGAATGCGTTGCAACAATGGATATTAGAATTCCAGTCGATATGAACTGTAAATCAGTGGAGCAGAAAATTGCAATATTAGTAAAAGACATCTCTAAGCGCAGGGAGGTAGAAGCATTTTACTCAATATTGGATGAGACAGAGCCATTTGAGGCGCCACATAACTCTCCAATTGTAAGGGCATTTACGCTTGGAGTAATGGAAGTTGAGCACGTTCGGCCCATTCTGATTCGAAAAACTGGAACAGGAGATATGAATGTGATTGGAAACCAGTGGGACATTCCAGTTGTGACCTATGGTCCAGGGGATCCGCACGAGGCACACACAGTAGATGAGAAGGTCTCAATTGATGAGTATCTGAAAGGAATTGAAATTTTGAAGAAAACTCTACAACATCTAAAACGACTTCACGATAAAAAAATGAAGATGCAATAATGCTTTGGTTTGTTGGATTAGGAATCTCAGGTGCAAAATCCATTCCGCATGAGGCTTTAGAAGTTTTGTCGAAAGCAGACATCGTTTACCTAGAGCAGTTTACAAGTCCCATTGGAAAATCAGATTTGGTCAAGATAAAAAAAATGACCAAGGGTGAATTCAAAGCTGTAAAAAGATGGTTAGTTGAAGACGGGAATGAAATCTTGAAAAAAGCAAAACGAAAAAAAGTAGTATTGCTTTCTTATGGAGACCCGTACATTGCCACAACTCATATTGAGTTGCGAACTCGTGCCATTCAGGAAAAGATAAAGACCTATTCTATTCATGCATCGTCTTCGTTGACTTCGATGATAGGAGAATGTGGCCTTCAATTTTACAAAGTTGGAAGAATTGCCACCATAATGAGTGAGATGAAATCACTTACAACCCCATACTATGTGATTTACAAAAACATCATAGAAGGAAACCATACGATTTTACTTTTAGAGTACAATCAAGATAAGGATTTTTTCTTGGATCCAAAAGATGCTTTGTTGGGATTAATTGAAACTGAAAAAGGTCAGAAAAGAAACGTCATAAACTATTCAACCTATGCAATTGTTGCCTCAAGGATAGGATTCAAAGATCAGTCAATAATCTCAGGAAAAATATCCAGTCTGAAGAAATTGAATTTTGGAAAACCGCCACATACAGTGATAATTACAGGACGGTTTCACTTCACAGAATCTGATGCTCTCAAAAAACTAGGAAACTGTATTGATGAGCCCTTTGATAATTCCGAGAAAACAAAAAGGATTTCAGTACAAATGATGAAAAAGTACGTCCCAATGGTTAGAACTGCCCTTGCAGAAATAGAGCCACAATACAAAGGCCAAAAGGAGTTTCAAACTATTTTGGAAAATGCAAGGCTGTACGTTCAGGATGCAGAAAAATTTCTAGAAAACGGACAAGACGAGGTTGCAATACTTAGCATTGGATACGCTGATGGTTTAGTGGATGCATTAAGATTAGCCAAGGGCTTCAACCCAAAAATGTAAGCATCGATGAATTAAAGAGAGAGTCCATTCTAGGAAATAAAGTTGAAACCAATAGAAAAATTAATTTTATCATCAATTTATGTGGCATCAGTAAGCGACAAGACACCTTTAGAAATAATCAAAGAAAAGGGGGAAATTATCGATGAGGTAATAGATTCGAAGATTGACAAGTGCATATCAAATCAACTTGTAAAGGAAGATAGAAAAACCCTGACTGAGCTTGGACGTAGCTCCCTCAAGGTTGTTTTAGCTGGAGGGGTTTTTGACATTATTCATCCAGGACATATTCACACGCTAAATGCAGCCAAAGCTCTTGGGGATGTTCTAATCGTAGTAATTGCCACTGACAAGACTGCTGAGAAAATGAAAAAGCGTCTTCCCCTTCATAATCAGGATCAAAGAAAGATGCTAGTCGATGCGCTTTCAGTTGTGGATTTGAGTGTAGTTGGACATGAAAGAGATATCTTCAAAACAGTTGAATTTATTCAGCCTCAAATTATTGCATTAGGCTATGATCAGATCCATCAAGAAAAGTTCATCACCGAAGGCTGCAGGAAGATAAATCTAGATGTAACAGTTGCAAGACTTCAATCTCCCATTCCGGAAGTATCAAGTTCTACTATAGAAAAAAAATATGGCGAGGATATTCACGGAATCTAATTTATTTTCCATTTATTGGAATGGTGATTGTAACCTTGGAATTATCAGATAGTTTTGCAGTTTTTCGAAGATTACTTTTTGAAATAAGTTCAATAATTGATGTGTCATGATGGCTCCTCTCTAATCTAATCAGTTGGCAGTCGATTGTAGAGTTTAATTTTGCCTTAAAGCATTTTACCCAACCATAGGTTCTTTTTCCATCAGAATAGCCGTCAATGGTTATGCCATCCATTTCTTCAAATTGGCTTATGGTCTCAGTGTATTCTTTTTTTCCTAGTTTTACATTAAATGTTCCAGGAAATGGAATGTAACCAATCTTTGTTTTGAACTGCTTTGAATATCCCTGAAGGGACATGTAGTATGCCCCCTCACCCAGTCCAGAAACCAGAGTTCCTTTCAACAAGACATGGGATGGAGATGAAGTCAGGTTTTTTTGCAGTACGTTTGATAGTTTTACCATCTCTAAATATCCCTTTGGGGTTATTTTGACTGAGATTTTTCTTCCGCTAATTATTCTCTCAATATAATTTTTATTCTCTAGCTCAAGCAGGTGCTTCGATGCCGCTTGCTGAGATTTTTTGATGTTTCTTCCAAGCGATGAGGTGGTAATAGTTACAAAGTTGTGCTTTGCTCCTTTTGATAAAAGATGGGTAAGAGTTAGAATGTGTTGAATCTTTAGTTCAATCATCTAGAAACCCTATGTGATACCTAATTCTCCAAATGTTTTTAGAGTTAGGCCATCAAAGTTTGATAATTTTGCAACCCTATGACCGATAACGCATTCAATACCAACGTTTCTTGCACCTTCTAAAAGTCTCTGAGTGATAATGCCATCTAGAAGGAGATATTTGATTCCCGTCTGAGTTGATAGCTTGCTCACTAGTTCGCTTATTGGAACTTTGAAGATCTCTTTTTGATCAGCGTCCAAAGCTACTGCTTCAAGTGTTTCGTTTAAATCTGGAAAAACTTTGGAAGCTAAATCAGCTATAGGTTTATCGTCTTCGTTTTTGAGAGTGGCTGAAGCTGGTCCGCCGCTTTCAATCTCTTCTTTAATAGGTTTTAGGATGTCATCCAGTCTTTGTGGAGTTAATTCTTCAACTTCCACGTCATGGTCTGCTTGTAATTCGTAATCAAGATCAACTACAGATTTGAGTTCCTTTAAGATGAATCCTCCAGCTCTGTCGCCGTCTATGAAGGCAACTACCTTATCTTTGGTTTTACACAGGTCTTTGATTGATTCATCAATTTTTGCTCCTTCTATAGCAACTGCGTTATCATAGCCTGCTCTTAGAAGATTGATTACATCTGCTCGCCCTTCCACTAAAATTATCCATGGTGAGTCAACCACTCCAGAACCGCAAGTTAATTTGGATGGACCATAGGTGGTCAGTTTACCAGAATCGCCTTCATGCACATTCTTTAGCATTGTTTCACCTTCGCTGACTGTTTTAGTAGCCCAGAGTTGCTTGATTTCTTTAGCGCGTCTTACAATATCGTCTTTCTTTGCTGCCCTTACATCATCAATTGAATCCAATTTGAAACTACAATCAAATGGGCCGACTTTGTCAATGCTCTCAATTCCTGCCGCAATTAATGCACAGGTATCAATATCGGTGCTCATTGGAATAACAGCTGATCCGCTGGTTGTATTTGCGGTGGATGTTGCATCAACTTCTATACGTCCAACTTTAGAAACTCGTTGCAGCTCATTCAGATTCATCTCTGGGCCTAACAGTCCCTCTGTTTGACCGAAGATTGCTCCGATTATGTCTGCTCTTTCAACAAGCCCATCAACTTCGTAGGAAAGTTTAACGTGATATTTGACAATTCCTGATTGTGGCATAAATTTTTCATCTCCTTAATTATCATATTTTTATTTTCGGTTCTCAATATATGAGGGTATCGCAAGAAAAAGAGCCAAATCTTCCGAATTCTTCAAAAATTATCTAGAAAACAATTTTAAAATACATTAGAGAAATCAAAAAATGAGAAATAAAGATCAAGTTTATTCAGTGTTAAAAGAATGACCACATGAACAGGATTTCGTAACGTTTGGATTGTTGATTTTAAATCCAGATCCCATTAGGCTTTCAATATAGTCAATATTTGCACTTTTTAGATGATCTATGCTGTAACTATCCACAATTATTTTTACTCCGTTTTCTTCTATTACCAAGTCATCTTCTTCAGGTGCTTTCTCAAAGCCCATTCCATAAGAGAGACCTGAGCACCCTCCACCTTGAACGTATACTCTAAGGTATTCAGGATTGTCAGCCTCTTCTTTCATAAACTCGGCAATCTTCTCCGCGGCTTTTGCAGTGACAGTTATCAACTTTTGGGTTTGTTCAGTTGCCATAATACCTAACAATCGTTTCAAATTATAATAAGCTTTTCATACAAGACCGACTAGTAATTTTGGAAAAAACCGTTCCAAACCTTGGGTTTTGGTGTAAATTTTGGAAGGCAAAAAATCGTCTTTGGGTTGGTGAAGGGATCTGCAACATCAAAGGACATACTATAAAGTCAAAAACAGAATCTGTAATTGCATAACTTTAATGAAAATAAGGAGGAAATTGGGAGTAGTTTATTTTTTTGACTTGTTGACAAAAGCAGTCATTCGCTCTTCTCTGTCAGGATGAGTAAAGCAATTTCTCCAAGCAAGGAGTTCTATTGCAAGACCGGTATCAAGGTCTGCATTTCGTCCCTTGTTGATGGCAACTTTAGACATCTGAACGCCCATGGTAGAGTTTTTAGCTATTTGTTGTGCCATCTTCAAAGCTTCTTCTTGTAATGATGCAAGAGGAACGACTTTATTTACAAGACCAATCTCTTTTGCCTCATCTGCTTTGATCACTTTACCGGTGTAAACAAGTTCTTTTGCCTTTGCTATTCCCACAATTCTCATCAATCTTTGTGTTCCACCCCATCCAGGAGGAATACCGATTGTTACTTCTGGTTGACCCATTCTTGCAGTATCTGCGGCGATTCTAATATCACAAGACATTGCAAGCTCACAACCTCCACCCAATGCAAAGCCATTGATGGCTGCAATTGTTGGTTGTCGTACTAGCTCAACTGTAGCTGTTACAAGTTGACCAGTTTTTGCATATTCAACTGATTCGTCTGCAGAGATTTTTGACATGTATTCAATATCTGCACCAGCAGAAAATGCCTTTTCTCCTTCACCCGTCAAAATGATAACTTTGACGTTATCATCATGGTTAAGTGCTTCAAAAGTTTGGATTAATTCTTTTGCAACATCAGTGTTCATGGCATTAAGTTTGTCAGGTCTGTTAATTTTGACAGTACAAATGCCGTCAGAAGTAGACGTGGTAACTAGTGACATGATAGTTTGCCAAGTTATGCTGGACTTAAATGTTATCTATTTTTTTAGCTGTTTTCCCCATTGGTAAAGTGCCGAAGCTGCCGCACACCAGTCTCTTAGGTCATCATAAACTGGAATACCTTTTTCCTCAATGAGTTTTGAAATCTTCTGAGTGTATGGGCCTCCATTACCACCAACTAAAATTGGTTTTATTCTCTTTTTTGAAAATGCTGCCAGATAATCGATTATTATTTCTTCAAGCGGATCATCTGCGAAAACAAACCATGGCATGAGAATGTCAACCCCTGGATCATCCATGTGAGCTTGAATTGTAAATCTATAGTCATCTGCAGTTGCACCACCTGTTACGTCAGCTGGGTTTCCATTACCAATTACGTATGTTGGTGGGAAATGCTTTATCATTTTATTTTTTGTCTTCTCAGAAACTTTGGCAAGTGAAAGATTTAATCTCTCAAACTGATCAATTGCACCAATCATTGGTCCTGCACCATTACTACACAATCCAGCTCTGTTTCCTTTAGCCGCTGGTTGCCATGCAAGTGCTTTTGATACTGCAACTAATTCTTGATAACTATCAACTGAAATAATTCCTGCTTGTTTGAATGCACCCATAATAATGGCATTAGCTCCACCAAGTGAGCCAGTGTGAGATGCTGCCTGTTTTGCACCAAGTGTAGATCTACCGCTCTTCCAGATTACTACTGGTTTCTTCTTTTCTTTCATTACTTTTTTAGCAGTATTGATGAATTTACGTCCATCACCAAACCCTTCAACATACAATACAATTACCTTGGTTTGAGGATCGCTTGCAAGATACCAAATCATATCTGCTTCATCAACATCAGATCTGTTTCCGTAACTAACCATTTTTGATAACCCAAATGAATCTGCACTTTCCAAAAAGCTAATTCCCATTGTTCCACTTTGTGACAAAAATGCAACAGTACCTAATTTTGCTCGTATCATTCTTTCTTGTCCTTGGAATGCGCAGTCTAGACGATTTGCAGCGTTGAACATTCCAATACAGTTTGGACCAATAATTCTAATTTTGTGTTTAGCAGATAGTCTCTTTATTTCAGCTTCGTATGCTGCTCTTTCTCCACCTAGTTCTTTTCCACCACCTGAAACAATTACCACACTGTGAACGCCTTTTTTGGCACAGTCTTCTAAGACAGGTGCAGTTATAGAAAGATCAACTGATATTACAACAAGATCAATGTTTCCAGGAACTGATGAAACTGTTGGATAACATTTCTGCCCAAAGATTTTGTCTGCTTTTGGATTAATTGGTATGACTTTGCCTTTGAAATCATAATTTACAAGGCTGTCTAAGATAGAGTTTCCTATCTTACCAGGAGTTGAGGATGCTCCAACTAGTGCCACGGTTTTTGGAGTAAAAAATTTCTCCATATGTTCTTTATTGGGTTTTGCTTTTGATATGGAATTTTTCTTTACTTTATCATTAAGAATGATTTTTGCATCCACTACATAGTAGGATTTTGGATAAACAATTACGG
>JADFOW010000065.1 GCA_022562615.1 Nitrososphaerota archaeon | reverse complement strand
CACTTTGACAGGATTTGTAATTATTTTATTCTGTATCGTAGTATAGCTAAAACTGAATCATGAATTTCTAGTTTTTTGATTATTTTTGGAGAAACTGCAAACTCAATTTTGGCTGATGTGTTTTTTGCAATCTCCAGCATTTTCATTATTTTTTTGAATTGAGGGTGGGTGTGGTACTCTGCAGAAACAATTAGCGTTTTTACTGCTCCAATTTCTAGTGCCTTGTAAATAACATCATTTCTTTTTGCAGTTAATCCTTCTTTGAATAATTTTTCGTATTTTTCAATAATTTCTGCAACATGTTTTCTTCTATGTTGGTACAAGAGATGGATTATTTTCTTGTGAATCTCATTTATTGGAGTGGAAAAAGACAAGTTTTCTACAAATCGACATTTTTCTATCAATTCCGAATCAAGCTCACCATAAAATTCTGTTTTTGCAAGACCGATTCCACCCAACAGTATTAACGTAGAATTTGAGTCCATCGTTTTGACTTTATCTGCAACTTTTTTGAAGAAAACATGAATTTTTGTTTGTCTTGCCCTTAGGAATCTTCCCTGACTCTGTCCTCCTTTTCTATGTCTTCCCTGTAGGTAAATTCGAAGTTTAGCCTCTTGGACTATCTGACTACCATGAAATTTCTGTATTCTTGCGGATTTTTGGTCAAGTGTAACTAACAAAACATCATAATTGGTTTTGAGAATGTCATTGAATGGCTTGATGTAAGGCCTTTTGCTAATCATGTAGATGTAGGGCAATTTTTTTGAGGTTCCAATGTTTTTGATGTTTACCTTGCCATTTTTTATCCATCCAAAAATACAAAGGGTTTTTGCAAACTTTCCTGCTGAGGAAGGATTCTCTTTAAGTTTTGTGATTCTTTTTTCAATTTCTAATTCTATTTTTTCAAATGGTTCCTTTCTCCTTGTTTTCTGGAGTAAAAATATGGTTTCTTGTCCCTTACCGTATGGATAATAAACTGATACACATGGAGAATCAATCTGTTTTACCTCGTAAAGAAACTGGTTTAGGGATAACCATTCTGCCGAGGAGATCTCAGAAGAATCCTTGTTATTTTTCACGAGTTTGTTTTATTGTTATGGTTATTGAATTTTTAGAAAAAATAATTAGATTCTAGTTTGCTTTTTCAAAGATTTGGTGAAGGCAGTAATTTTTTGCTCTATCTTATTTTGTGGAGTTTTTTCAATTAGTTTTAAAAATGCACTACCTACAATTACTGCATCTGCTCCAACAGAAATATATTTTTTTACATCTGCCGGAGATGATACGCCAAAGCCTACCCCAACAGGAATCTTTGCTTTCGTTTGTTTTTTTACTTCTTTGATTGCTTTAATTGTATAATTTTTAATTCCGGTTTTTACGCCAGTAGTGCCATAGATTGCAACCATATACAAAAATCCTGAAGTGGCTTGAGTAATTTTTCTTATCCTTTCTTTGGAAGTGTTTGGAGATACCAAAAATATGGTGTCAATTTTTCCTTTGGCAGCATTTAGGTATTCTTTTGATTCTTCAATTGACATGTCTGGAAGAATAAAACCATCAATTCCTGCCTTTTTAGCCTCAGAAATGAACTTTGGATAACCCCTGGCATACAAAATATTGGTATATGTCATTAGCACAAGAGGTAGGCCCGTCATTTTTCTGATTTTTTTTACAAGGCTGAAAAAATTGTTTATTTTGGTCCCATTTTTCAAGGATACAGTACTTGCATTTTGAATCACCGGCCCATCAGCTAGTGGATCAGAAAATGGAAATCCTAATTCAATAATATCTGTACCCCCCTTTACTAGTCCCTTCACCGCAGACAGGGTGGCACGTTCGTTTGGAAATCCAACCATGATATATGATATCAGTGCCTTTTCGTTTTTGGCTTTTAACTCTGCAAACTTTTCTTTAATCCTTGACATTTTTATCCAAATAGTTTTGAACTTCTTCGACATCCTTATCACCTCTACCAGAAAGTGTGACAACGATTGATTCAGATTTTTTATGCCTTTTTGCAACCTTGATTACCTCTGCAATAGCATGGGCTGATTCAAGTGCAGGAATAATCCCTTCAGTCCTTGTTAATAGCAAAAAAGCATCAATTACCTCGGAGTCAGTTGCAGAGTGATACTTTACTCGCTTATTGTCCTTAAGATACGAGTGCTCTGGCCCAACTCCTGGATAATCAAGTCCTGCCGATATACTATGAGTTTCAGTAATTTGTCCTTCTTTGTCTTGTAGCAAATATGTCATCATGCCGTGTAGCACTCCCTTGGTTCCAGCTGAAAGTGTAGCTGAATGAAATCCAGATTTTAGGCCTTTACCTGCAGCCTCAACCCCAATAAGTTCCGCCTCTGTGTCAATTAATGGATAAAAGGTTCCAATAGCATTTGAACCACCACCAACACATGCAATTACAATGTCTGGTGTTTTGTTATGTATTTTTTTCATCTGTGATTTTATCTCCTTCCCAATCACACTTTGAAAATCTCTTACCATTACAGGATATGGGTGAGGGCCCACTGCCGAGCCGAGAAGATAATATGTGTTCTCTACATTGGTTATCCAGTCGCGTATAGCCTCATTAATTGCATCTTTTAGGGTCTGTGAGCCTGATTTTACAGGATGGACCTTGGAGCCTAGCATATTCATTCTGAAAACATTCAGCTTTTGTCTTAGCGTGTCCTTGTATCCCATGTAAACTTCCGATTTCATTCCTAATACTGCACAGGCCATTGCTGTTGCTACTCCATGTTGACCTGCTCCCGTTTCAGCAATGATTCTTTTTTTGTTCATTTTTTTTGCAAGTAACACTTGACCTATGGTGTTATTCATTTTGTGAGCTCCCCCGTGCAACAAGTCTTCTCTTTTCAGATAGATCCTAGCACCCCCAATTTTTTCTGTCAAGTTTTTTGCAAAATATAATGGGGTTGGTCTTCCTGCATATTGCTTGAGATAATAATTTAATTCTTTCTTGAAACTCTTATCATTTTTGAATTTAAGATAATTTTCTTCTAACTCCTGTACTGCTGGAACCAAAGTTTCGGGAATGTACTTTCCACCAAATTCTCCAAACCTTCCATTTTTAGGATACTTCAATATGCATTCACCAATTTTTTTACATGTTCTTCAATGTTTTTGCTTTTCATTATGCTTGATCCTATCAAAAATGCATCAGCTCCACACTTTTTTAGGTATTGAATGTCCTCTGTAGTTCCAATTCCACTTTCAGAAAGTATTGCTCTTGTTTTGTTAAATCCTTTCAGAATGGTTTCAGTAGTTTTAAGATCAATTTCTAGAGTATCCAAGTTTCTATTGTTAATGCCAATCAAATCTGCCTTTGTTTTTAACGCATTTTCAAATTCGTTTTTTGTGTGAACTTCCAAAAGGACCTGCAACCCACTTTTATGAGCATAACCAACAAACTCGTCAATTTCTTTCAAAAATCCTTTATCAAAAAGTGACTGGATAAGTAGCATGTAATCTGCACCAATTTTCTTTGCGGCGTCAATCTGAATTTTATCGATCATAATGTCCTTCATCAGGAGTGGTATGTCTACTGATTTTCTTACTTTCATAAAATATTCTGGTGAACCATTAAACAAATTTGGTTGAGTTAGAATCGATAATGCCTTTGAACCGCCTGCGATCATGTGCCTCGCAATGCTGACAGGATCAGTCAGTGTTCTAATTTTGCCTAAAGAAGGCGATGCGAATTTAATCTCGGTTAGTAGGGTTGCATGTGTATGAGTTTTTATTATTTGTAAAAAATCTTTTGTAGATTTCTGTAAATTACAATCAACATCATATGTTCCATCATCTATGGCCATTTGCGAATTGTTCACTAATTTTCTCAAAATATTTTCAGCCATCAACTATCTCCTTTAATTTTGAGATATCTCCTGTATCTTTTACAAAGTCTTCAAGCAAACCAAATGCCCTACCTTCTCTGATTGTTTTTAAGGCAAGTTCTACTCCTTCCTCAAAGTTTTTGGTGACGTTTGCAACAATAAGACCACCTGCAGCATTAAGGGCTGTAGTTTCAATCATTGCCTGATTTGAGGTATTGCTTAAAACTCCTACAAATGATTTGATAGCGTCTTCTTTTGTTTTAATTTGAATATCCTTTAATGATGATTTATGAAGACCAACTACTTCTGGATCAATTGTGTTCATCAACACTTTGTCATTTCTTAAAACGCATACCCGATTTACTGAACTAGTTGAGAACTCATCCATTCCATCATCTGAGCGTACTGTCATAATGTTTTCAACTCCTTTTCTTTTCATAATAAGGGGTAATCTTTCAAGATACTCCATGGAAAAAACTCCCACAAGTTGATTTTTGACGCTGGCGGGATTCGATAACGGTCCAAGAAGATTAAATGCAGTTCTTTTTGCAATTTGTTTTCTTGCCGAAGAAACATACTTCATTGAAGGATGGAATTTTTGGGCAAACATGAAACAGATATTATGTTTTTCTAAAACATTTGCAATTTGGGATGAATTTTGATTTAGATCATATCCAAAGTACTCAAAAATATCTGCGCTTCCCGAAATTCCAGAACTCGACCTGTTTCCATGTTTTGCTACAATTCCACCCGCTGCAGCAACTACAAAAGATGCTGTTGTTGATACGTTGAATGTTTGAAGCCTGTCTCCTCCAGTACCGCACATATCAATTATTGTTCCTTGATTTTTAGGCACGACTTTGAGGGCAAATTCGTTCATCTTATCAAGCATCCCTAAAAGCTCATCATCGGTCTCTCCTTTTTCAGCCAGATTAGAAAGAAATGAGATATTCTCAAAGTCTGTTGTTTTTCCTGATAAAATGTCAATCATTACTCCATTTACTTCATCATATGTTAGGTCAGTTCTTTCTTCCAGTTTTTTAATCAAATTTGAAATCATTTTTGTTCTTCCACCTGTCTTATGAAATTGGCAAGGATCTTTTTTCCATCTTCAGTCATTATTGACTCTGGATGGAATTGTACTCCCTCGATGAGGTATTCTTTATGTCGAATGGCCATTACTTCTCCGTCATCTTCAGCAGTTGCAGTTACTTCTAGTATTTCTGGTATGATTGTTTTATCTCCAACCAGTGAATGGTATCTTGTTGCCCTAAAGGGATTTTTTACACCTTTGAATAATTCTGAATTATTATGTTTCACCGGACTAGTTTTTCCATGCCTTACACAACCTGCATGGGTCACTTTACCTCCAAAAGATGAGATGATTCCTTGGTGACCTAGACACACTCCCAATATTGGAGTGGACCTTCCTAGATCTTTGATAACATCACTGCACACTCCAAAATATTTTTTATCATCTGGAGTTCCAGGGCCTGGTGATATTACGATCCCATCATAATTTTTTTGTTTTATTTCATTGATTGTGATTTTGTCATTTCGTATAACATCACTATCTACACCTAATTCTCCTAGATATTGTGCGAGGTTATACACAAAAGAATCATAGTTGTCAATAATTAGAAATTTCAATCTGATGCCTCCTTTAATGCTTCCAGCATAGCTCCTGCTTTATGTTCAGTCTCCTTGAATTCATTTTCGGCAATTGAATCTGAAACAATTCCAGCTCCTGACTGGATGAATCCTTTTTCCCCATCTATGAATATACTTCTAATTGCAATTGCAAAATCACAACATCCATTATATGAAAAATATCCTATCGCACCCGCATAAGGTCCTCTTGCTTCGACTTCCAATTCGTCAATTATCTCCATGGCTCTTACTTTGGGCGCTCCAGATACGGTTCCTGCAGGAAATACTGCCTTAAACGCATCAAACATGTCCTTTTCTGAGGCTAACCTGCCTACAACATGGGTAACGATATGCTGAACATGACTAAACCTCTTTATCTTCATCAAAGACTCAGGATGAACTGTTCCGTATTTACATACTTTACCAATATCATTTCTTCCCAAATCCACAAGCATAGTGTGTTCTGCTAATTCCTTTTCGTCATGTAGTAATTCATCTGCAAGTTTTTTATTTTTATCCTCGTCTTTTGTTATTTTTCTTGTGCCAGCTATGGGGAATGTTTCAACTTTATCATTGGTTATTCTTACAAGCATTTCAGGGGATGCGCCAATTACTATTTTGTTATTTTGTTTTAGATGATACATGTATGGTGACGGGTTTAGATTTCTCAGAGTTTTGTACAGTGTAAGATTATCCCCATGTACATTAAATGCAAATTTTCTAGATAACACAACTTGGAATACATCTCCATCGTGGATGTATTGTTTTGCTTTATTTACAATTCTAGAAAATTTTTCTTTGTCAATATTTTGAGTCACTTCTGTTGCATGAAATGATCCAAAAGAATCTTTTGATATTTTAAATTCCTTAAACCTATTTTCGTCATGATAAAAATAAAATAACTTTTTGTGAACATTATCGTATAGGATTCCATCATCGTAAATTCCAAACTCCATTAATGGTTCTGGTGCATCATGCATGTTTGGAATTTTTTCTACGAGTCTTATTGCATCATAATTGATTATGCCAACTGCTCCTCCCAAATACCTGTATTCTAACATGTCTGATTTTTTCAACAATTTTTTTAATTCTGTATATGGATCATTTGTCTGAATAATTTCTACATCATCGTCTTTTCTGATAACTTCTACTTTGTTGGAGTAACCTTTGATGATGGTTTTGGGATCAAAGCCCATAACTGAAGTTTCAGCTAGAATTTCAGGACCTGTTAAAGATTCAAAGAGAAATGAATTAGAATAATTCCGAGAAATTTTGTTGTAAATTTGAAATTGGTTTTCAGGTAAGTCTAGGGGTACTATCTGCGGTTGAGCATTTCCAAATGTATCCACCCATAGACCAAATTTTGACCGTTTATTATTTAAATGCTAGTTGGTCTATTGTTTTTACAGCCTTATTTTCTAGATACCGGTACATTACCATATTGTACGGTACCTTTATTACTATCTGCTTGTATATTGATTCATGGCCCTGCAGGAGATAAAACAAAGATCATTTCCAGGCACTGTTTTTCATTCAAGGAATATGTCATCATCTGCAAGTGTTGTTGCATGTTATGTTTGCGGAAAAGGATTACAAGATGGACATTCAATTACGGCAAAAACCCTCCCATCTGGAATTGTTTTGCTTTGTAATGTTCATTACCCATTACAATGAATCTTTATTTTTTTGGATTGATGTGAGAAAGATGATGAATATATTAAGCAATTACAAAATTAATTCAGAAACTAACTTCCTTCTGTTTCCAATAATGTATGATTCATTTTTTGATTTAGTTTAGATTGTGCAAGATCCTTGTTGGATAATATATCTGAATCATTTGGATTAATTTCCAATGCCTTGCTATAACATACTACAGCTTCTTTGAATCTGTCAAGAAAACATAGTGCAACGCCCTTGTTGGATAATGTATTAGTATGATTTGGATCAATTTTCAAAACCTTGTCATAACATACTAACGCTTCTTCCTGTTTTCCAAGTCTAGCCAGTGCAACGCCCTTGTTGGATAATGTATTAGTATGATTTGGGTCAATTTTCAACAAATTGTCATAACATACTAACGCTTCTTCCTCCTTTCCAAGTCTAGCCAGTGCAACGCCCTTGTTGTATAATGTATTAGTATGATTTGGATTAATTTCCAAGGCCTTATCATAACATGCTACAGCTTCCTCATTTTTTTCCAATTCACCTAATGCAACACCCTTGTTATATAATGTACCAAAATCATTTGGATTAATTTCCAAGGCCTTGTCATAACATGCTACAGCTTCTTTGAATCTGTCAAGAAAATGTAGTGAAAGACCCTTGTTGTATAATGTATTCATATGTTTTGGATTAATTTCCAAGGCCTTACAATA
>JADFOW010000019.1 GCA_022562615.1 Nitrososphaerota archaeon | reverse complement strand
TGAACCACAAAGACAAGAAGTGTCTGAAGAGCGTCTGTGCCCAACATGTAAGAACAATCTTGTCTTTGTAGAGGGATGTAGTCTCTGTATTGAATGTGGATACAGTGGATGTACTTCGGGCTAGAATTACACTTAATTGATTATCAGAGACCTGCTTTGTAGGGAGGCAATAGCTACCTGTCACGTAGTAGTTGCCAATTGATTAAGCGTGGCAATACATGAAAAAAGGCAAAAAACCTGAATTCCTTCAAGTATAATAGCTGTCCCACATGGACGTGTACTATCACGAAATTACTATTATGATTTAATTCCGATACCAATGTAATAAAAATCAACATCAAAAAATTACCTAGTTGAATAAAATGAATAACCAATTTAAACACGTAACAACTTTTTTACTTTCGATCAGTTTTGAGTCTTTATGGCCAAAAAAATACTGGGAGTGATCATAGGTATAGCAGTAATTATTGCCGTTACAGCTGCAGTTTTGACCTTACCAAGTTCGGAAATTATCACTACTCAAAAAGGAAATGAAAAAATTGGGCTTGTAATTAATTCACCTAGTCAATCAGTATCATTACAACAACTTGATGAAATCTATTCAGAAGCATCATCGACTGGAATAGGTAGAAGCAATGTATACCTATTTTGGAATATTATCGAACCTCAACGAGGAGAATTTGATTGGAGTCAATCAGACGTAATGATGGGATTAAATGAAAAAAATGATCTCAAAGTAACGCTCTTCTTTTCAGTAATCAATGGAGAAACACTAGGACCATTTCCAACATGGATTGGAAAACCATCTCTCAACTCTATTGGAGAAGAAAGACTAGTAAATGTACTTGATGCAATTTTATCTAGATACAATATTGTCGATAAAGTTGTAATTGCAGGGGAAACTGAATCTCAATTTAGATATCATGAACAAAACATCCCAGTATACAAGGATCTTTTCAATAATGTTTATTCAGAAATCAAAGAAAAACATCCTAATGTCAAAATTGGAAATGCGTTTGCACTTCACAATGTTTTGAATAAAAACTTGGGTCACATCGTAACTGATTTGACAATTGGTGACTTTGTTGCATTTTCATATTTTCCAGTTGACACCTTAAATGATATCGTAAAAACACCGATACAAGCTACACAAGACCTTCAAAAATCATTTGAACTGGCTCAAGGAAAAAAAGTGGCCTTCTTTGAGATAAGCTGGGCAACATCTGACTTTGTAGGGGGAAATGATGTCTCTCAGAAAGAATTTTTGGAAAAATTATTTGAATTTTATTCAGAGAACGAATCAAAAATAGAGTTTCTAACATGGTACAGGCAGCATGACAGACCAGAGGGAACTTGTGTTATGGAGCAGCAAGATATTGGAGACACAAGTATTAGTATAGGTGGAGGATCTGGTCTTGGAAGCAGCGAGTTTGTAATTGAGAGATTAAACCATTACATTTGCAGTTCTGGAATGATAGATGTCAATGGAAACCCCAAATCTAGCTGGAATGAATTTAAAACTCAAATAGAAAGGATAAGCTAAAATGATTTTTCTAATTTTAGCCGAATCTGGATTAGAACTTGTTCCAAGCAATCTACAGAAACATGTTTCTGTCATCTCACACGCACATAAATTAAGAAAAGATCCTTCCAAAATTTTGCTTGACAACTCTTGGCATTTTGCTGCAATGAAGGGAATTAAAGATGAAATAAAACGAGGAAGACCTGATCTTGTTCATTTCTGTATCTTAGAGGCAACGACCATTCCATTGTACAAAAAAAATAAAATAAAAATCTACATTCACACCATTGATGATAAGGTAATCTATTTTGGAGATAATGTCAACATTCCAAAATCATATCATAGGTTTGAAGGGTTGATGGAAAAATTATTTTTAGAAAAAACTATTGAAGCTAATGGAAATGTATTATTAAAAATCAAAGAGAAATCATTTTCAGATCTAATTGATGAAATTAAACCTTCAAAAGTAGTTGGCTTTTCAACTAGAGGAAAAAAAAATTCATATGAAAATACTATCTCAGAAATGCCTGAGGATTGTTGCCTAGTCATTGGTGGATATCAAAAGGGACATTTCTCTGATATGGTGCAAAGGAGAATTGATCAATTAATTTCAATAGGGGATTCTTCTTTTGAGGCCCATGTTGTGGTGGCACGAATCCTCTATGAATACGAAAAAACCATTTTTATGTAGGAAATTTTATTTTCTTTTTTGTGCAGTCATAGTATAGCCTGGTTAGTATTCGGGGTTTCCAACCCTGTGACGCGGGTCCGAATCCCGCTGACTGCATTTTTTTCAAATAAGAACCAATTTTTAGGTGAACTATGAACAGGAGATATGAAACCTGCTGTTAGAAAAATTGCTCTTGAAAGGATGCAAATTCTAATTAACAATGCAATTTCAAATGCTAAAACCAACCCAGAACTTTCTCAAAGGCAGGCTTATCTTGCACGACGAATGAGCACAAGACATAACATCCGAATGCCTTATGATCTTCGAATTGTATTTTGTAAAAAATGCAAATCATTCATCGCTCCAGGAATAAATTCTAAAATTAGATTAGGAAGAGCATCAGTCAAATCGATCAGAATTTCATGTAACTTTTGTGGACATACTTATCGCAAAATAATATCTCAATCATCTTCATCTTGTTAAATATCGAAAATTATTTTAAAACTCCAATGATTGTCATCAATACTACAAGAATAAATTCTGATTGGTAGACAAAAAATCATATTTAAAAATTTTTGTTAGATAGCATCTGCACCGGTTTTCCCATCTTTGATCTTTACTAATTTATCTAGACTGTAGGTAAACACTACTCCATCCCCTTTTTCACCTGTATTTGCAGTTTTTTGTATAGTGTTGACAATCTTTTCTTCATTTTCATCTGTACAGAGAATTTCTATTTTGACTTTTGGAATGAAATCACTTGTCTTGTTTTTTACTCCTTCGTGAGCTTTATGAATTCCAGTGATTTGGACTTGATAAGAAGAAAAAGTTGGAATTCCTTCTTTTGCTAGGGCATCTTGCACTTCATGTAAAACTGAACTTCTAATAATGGCCTCAATTTTTATCATGACTACGCCTATTTTGTACGGGGATAAAACTTTTTCTTCATTTCATATGATGTCACTTTAAAATTTTTCAATAATGAACTCCTGAATGGATATCAATTACAAGATTCTAAACTTTTGTTGTTTTCCTGAAACTCCGATCTATCCATTTTGTGCATGAATATGTTTAGGAAACTTGGCCGAATTTCTCCATGATTTATAAGACGATTCCAGATTTTTTCACTTTATGGCAAAAGTACACGATGTATTACCTGATGTATTGATAAGTAGGTTAGCAGACATTTTAAAAAATGAAGATATACCTGCCCCTTCTTGGACTCCATTTGTAAAAACTGGAGCTCATGCAGACAAGCCACCTCAAAATAGAGAATGGTGGTATTTCCGATGTGCTTCAATTATGAGAAAAATTTACATAAATGGCCCTATTGGAATTAATTATTTAAGAAATGTATACGGTGGAGGCAGACCCTCCGGATATGGAGCGGCACATCACAAAGATGCAAGTGGTGCAATTATTCGTAATGCAATTCAAGGATTAGAAAAATTGGGTTATATAGAAAAAGTTGAAAAGAAAGGACGTATAATTTCCAAACAAGGAATGCAAAAACTCGATCGACTAGCAACAGAAATTCTGAAAGAGTTAATTGCTGAAAATCCTAAATTAAAGATTTATTCTTAGATTTGATATGAGTAATCCTGATTCTAACGAATCACAAGAAAAGCAAGTAAACGAAGAAGAGTTTAACGCACAAAAAGAAAATATTTTAAAACAAATTCTTACCTCAGAGGCAAGATCGAGACTAAACAATATCAAAATGGTAAAACCTGAATTATCAAATCTTGTAGAAAAATATCTATTTGGAATGGCAACTCAGGGAAAGATGTCTTCTCAGATAACAGACGATCAACTAAAAAAAATATTGTCATCAATTCAGCAACCAAAACGAGATTTTAAGATAAACCGTATCTGATCCCAGACAAAATATAATTATGGGTTAGAGGCCAAAATACTCATGAAAGCCGTAGTTTTCAATGAATACGCACCAGATGATAATTATGCTAAAATCCTTAAAGTCCAGGATATTGATGAACCCAAACCAAAAGCAGATGAAGTAGTCTTTACGGTTAAAGCAGCTGCTCTAAATTACAATGATATTTGGGGAATGCGAGGTCAACCCGTTCCTGTTCCATTACCACATGTTTCTGGATCAGATGCGGCAGGAGATGTAATTGCAGTTGGAGAGGATGTAAAAAATATCAAAGTTGGAGACAAAGTAGTTTCTCACTCTAACATGTCATGCAGGGTTTGCAAAGCATGTACTGATGGAAGAGAATTTGATTGTGTTAAAAGATTAATTTGGGGATTTCAAACCGGCCCAACGTGGGGTGCATTTCAAGAAGTAACCCATTTACCAGAAGTAAATATTTCAAAAATTCCAGAAAATGTTTCCTATGATGAAGCAGGAGCTGCATCAATGACGCTATTAACATCGTGGCACATGCTTGTTGGCAGAGCAAAGATTAGACCAGGCCAAACTGTTTTAATTATGGGTGGAGGTTCTGGGGTAGGAAGCTTTGGAATTCAAATAGCAAAATTATACAACTGTGATGTAATTGCAACTGCAAGTCCAGATAAACTAGAAAAATGTCTTGAACTTGGAGCAGACTTTGCCGTAGATCATAGAAAAGAAGATTGGCATAAAGAAGTAAGAGCAATCACAAAAGAATTAGCAAAGAAGAAAGGTGAAGCTCCTGGAATTGATGTTTCATTTGATCACATTGGTCAAACTCATTGGAACAAACAACTATCATTACTAAAGTATGGTGCAACATTGGTATCATGTGGTGCAACTACGGGATATGATGCAACGACTGACCTAAGACAGGTATTCTTTAAAGGAACAAACATCTTAGGATCAACTCAAGGAACAAAGGCTGAACTTGACCAAGCATTCTATTGGATTGGGCAAGGGAAGATCAAAGCAACAATAGATTCCATTTATTCCTTTGAGCAAGCAGCAGAGGCCCATACGAAGATGCTAAATGGAAAAGGTCTTTTTGGCAAAATCTTAATCAAGCCAGAGGGCACATAGTCCATTAATGACACAGCTTTTCCGAAGTTTAATTTTTGTTCCAGGAAACAATCCTAAATTTTTAGAAAAAGCAAAGCAATTAGAAGCAGATATTGTATGTTTTGATTTGGAAGATTCCGTTCCTGATAAAGAAAAAAAAAAGGCAAGAAAACTAATCAAAACTGTTTTAAAATCACATTCTGATTATTTTTCTTCAATATTTGTTAGAATCAATTCACCAATATCTGGCAAAATACCAGACGATCTCAAAGAAATAGTTCAGAAAGGAATTGATGGAATCGTTATTCCAAAAGTAAATAATGTTTTAGAGTTAAAAAAAATTGAAAAAAATTTACAATCTCTAGAAAAAACTCGCAAGCTAAGAACAATCCAAATTATTCCTTCAATTGAATCGGCCGAAGGTGTAGTCAATACCTATCACATTGCTTCATATAGTAAACGAGTATCAGCAGTGGTTTTCGGAGTATTTGATCTGTTAAATGACTTGGGAATAGAATACACAAAAGATCCTGAAGGTTCAAAGTATTCTAGAGCTAAAATTCCAGTTGATGCAAAAGCTGCAGGAGTGGCATCAATTGATGCTATTTGGCAGGACCTAAAAGATATCAAAGGTTTTGAAAAAGATTGTACAACAGGAAAAAGTTTAGGATTTACTGGAAAAAGTCTAATTCATCCAGATCAAATTTCTACTACACATAAAATTTTCTATCCAGCCAAATCAGAAATTCTATGGGCCAAAAAAGTTTGTAAATCCTATCTAGAATCAATAAAAAAAGGAAAAGGTGCAACAACTGTTGAAGGAAAAATGATTGATGAAGTTCATTTCAAAAAAGCTAAAGCAATTCTTAAAATTACAAAATAATTTATTTTTTAGTAAAAAGTTTTTTTGTTAGTTGTTATCAACTTTTCTTTAACTCCTAAAAAAAAGGAATAGAATAAAGATAAGAATAACCAAATAAAGAAGAATTGGTTAACTTACTGGATCCAAGTATAATAATCACTAGAATGTACGAGTCTGGAAAATTCAGTGATATGTTAAATTATTGCTCAAAATTACTTGAAAAAAACCCAAATGACTTGATGGCTTTACAAAACTCTGCATTGTCTCTTTTAAATTTGGAAAAATTTTCTGAGGCTATTTCCTTTTGTGATAAAGTTCTAAAACAAAACAAATTTGATAATTATGCGTTGATTATCAAAATTCATGCCCTTGAAAATTTGAGAAAATACAATGAAGTGCTCAGTTGCAGTGAATCTATTTTAGCAAAAAACAAAGATGATACTTGGGCTTTAAACAGCAGTGGACTTGCATTAAACGCGTTAAGTAAGTTTAAGGAGGCTGTTGAATTTTACGATAAGACTTTGAAAATTGATGATAAAAATATTACAGCCTTGATGAATAAGGCCATTTCTCTGAGTTTTTTAGGCGAACATCGCAAATCCATCGAGTGCTATGACAGGACTCAAATTATTGATCCTTCCTTGAAAGAGTTAGCGATTGCTAAATCAAGAGAATATGAAAAACTAGGTCTAGAGGATGAAGCCTTTTTGGCAGCGCAGGGTGTATTGATCAAAGATATGGAAAAAATCAAATCCGATGCAAAAGATAACAGGTGTTCTGTTTTTCACCAATTTTGTCAAAGTGAATTTGAAGAAAAAGAATTAAAAAAGTAACAAATAGCTAGACTTGAACAACAAGAAAAATAAATTGCAAATTAGAATCAAAACAAAAATTACACAAATAATCTTAAACTAATTATCCAAAATTTATTTTAAGATAATTTAAGTTAAAAAATTATACCTGCCCCGATTTCCAGGTTTCATTAAATTGTCTTATGGCCTCTTGATATGCCTTTATCGAGTCGTCTCCAGAAGTATTCAAAAATTTTTTCCATTGATCATTGAATTTTTTCACCGAATCAATATTGGTCTCTTTGAAAATGTTTTCAATAAGATTATTTTGTTGTTCAATGTATTTCGGTCCAATATCTTCCCAAGTTTGTTCCCAACTTGCACTAACTTTTTTCAATAATTTGGAATCTGATTCTATAGCTTTCTGACAGGCGACATGATAAGTCATCAATGTGTCATTTGTGGCTTTTTGCCATTGAGCAAGTGATTCTTTCCACATATCTAATGCAGCGGTATAGTTTGTCCAAGCTTTATCAAATTCTATTTTTTTTGAAGTAGGTTTTGTTTGCTTTTTTGGCTTTGCAGGAGTTTTTTTAACTGATTTCTTTTTTTGCCTTGTCTTTTTCTTGGCAACCATAAAATAGATTAGAAATAGTAGATGTTAAATCTTTCAATAATTCTAAGATTTTATGATTCTAAATTTTTAGAATTTTGAGGCCTTACTGAAACTCGGAGCATGTATTTTGTGTTTGTTTTTAAATAGATTATAGTGATGTTTACAAAGATTTCTTTTTTCCTTAAATCCGATATTTACTGTTTCAATGGCTTTTGATTTACACTCTGAAATACTACACTGCAATAATGCTTTTGATTAACTTTTTACTAATAAAATTTTGAAATTATATAATTACCAATGATGCTAAATTTTTATGATTGGTTAATTTTCAGAAAATTATGTCCGAAGATGACAAAGGAAAAAGATTTCTTGAATTAATTGATGAACAAAATAATTTACAGTGGGATATTATTGAACAATTAACTTTTCTGATTAATGCGAAATGGGATTCTTCTGAAATACAAAATAAACTCGAATCATTGGTAGAAAAGCACTCCACGATTACTAAAGAACTTAACAGTCTTGATGTAGATAACAGTATCTTATAAAGCAGAATCTACCATTAAAGCAATAAACAATACTGCCAAGTAGGGACTAGAAAATTTGAACAAGGTCCAAGCTGCTTTTTCCATAGGCTTTGTCATAACCCAAGATGATAAAGCAACCATTACTGCGCCTGAAGCAATTGCAGTCCACAAATAAACTGACCCTACCATTGATTCATTATTTTCTGTTAACATGAAGAATGGTATTATTGAAAATAAAACCATAACAAAGGTAGAAATTGCAATTATTCTAGAGGATGTTTTTTCAGATTGAACTGCAGTTAACATAGGCACGTTTACTTTATTGTAATCTTCTTTAAAATGTAAAGTTAAAGCCCAAATGTGCATTGGAATCCAAATAAACACCAATCCTGCCATTACTAGACCCATTGTCCATAAATCTGACATTGTAACTGCTACCCATCCAACCAGGGGAGGAGAACCACCACATAATCCTCCCAAAATAATATTTGTTCTAGACCTTCGTTTTAATACATAAGAATAAACAATAACATTGTTTGCTAACCCGAATGCAATAAAGGCAGTTGCCCAAAGCCCTTGCTCTAGTGTAGTTGTAAATGAAATCGCAAATGCAAGTACAAGTGAAATACCTGCTAAAACCAATCCAAAATTCCTTGCCTTTTCTGCAGGATAGATTCGTTTTGAAGGTAATGGTCTATTTTTTGTTCTCTCCATTATTGCATCAATATCCCTATCATGAAAGTTGGTCAAAGTATTTGCTGCGGCTGATCCTGCTGCTATTGAAAATAACGCCAATGCCCAAGTTGCAGGAGAAACCTGAATATCGTAAATATTTGATGCCGTTAAGAGTGCCCCAAATGTAGTAAATACCAACAAATACCATATCTTTGGCTTTGTTAATTCATAGTATACAGCAATGCGCGATTCAGATTTTTGTTTCTGCAACCCTAATCCGTATCCTTTGATGGCATATATGGCATTGCCTTTTGCCTTGATTTCATTTCAATAAATGATTCTGATGATTGAATACCATCAATTCTCCCTATTTGCTCTGAAACCAATTTATGCATTTGATCCAATGACTTTGAATGCATTGTGACTAAAATATCAAATCGTCCCGTGACTTCGGCAATCTCTCTTATCCCCTCAATCTTGAATAGTTCTTCGATTATGTGATCCCGCTTTTTTGTATCCATATTAATTCCAGTCAAAGCCTTTACACCATACCCAAGTTCTGTATGGTTTACAATTATGGTAAAGCGTTCGATTAATTTTCGTTTTACAAGTCTCTTTATTCTTGAATATACAACTGAAGAATTGACATTGATTTTTTTTGATAATCGAGGAATTGAAATTGATGCATCATTTGCTAATTCTGATAAAATCTGTAAATCAAGGTCATCAACTTTGGCCATTTAAAACACCTGAATCGATAAAGATTTCTACAACTTATAAAGTTATTATTGAAAAAATTGCAAAAAATATCTAAATTTTTCCTTTTTTGTAAAGCATTTCTGCTAATAACACTGCACCCTTTGCTGATCCCATTTTTTTATTGTGAGAAAATAACATGTACTTCAGACCATTTTCAAATAGTTCCTCTTTCTCAACTCTACCAATGGTAGTAGTCATTCCACCTCCAACCTCTCTTTCCATTCTGGGTTGAGGTCTTGTAGGATCTTCATGGAACACGTAGTAATCTTTGGGTGCTGAAGGTAGACCCACTACTGAAATTGACTTGTTGTATTCTTCGTAAGTTTTTTTTGCGGCAATGGGATCAATTCTTTTTTCAGTCTCTACAAAGACAGATTCTGTATGTCCATCAATTACTGGAACACGTGTACAAGTACAACTTACTTTAATATCGGCATCTTCAATCTTTCCATCTTTTAGTTTCCCTAAAATTTTCCTTGTTTCAATCCTTACCTTTTCTTCTTCTTTTGGAATGTAAGGTATAATATTATCCATAATTCCCATTGCAGATACTCCTGATCTCCCCCCGCCAGAAATTGCCTGCATTGAGGTCATTAAAACTTTTTTTGCGCCATATTTTTCAAGTAATGGTTTAAGAGTAATTGCTAGACCAGTGGTAGTACAATTTGGTAATGGTGCCACCCATCCCTTCCAGTTTCTGTTCTTTTTTTGTACATCAAGTAGTTCTGCTTGCTCATCATTTATTCCAGGAATAAGAATTGGAACATCGTCTTCATATCTATAAGCAGAACTAGTTGAAATAACTGGAACATCAGCTGCCATTTTAGTTTCAATATCTCGTGCAGCTTCTGATTCTACGGCTGAAAAAACCAGATCTAATTGTGATGTGTCTAATTCGTCAACTTTTAAAACAGGCATATCTTTGATGTATTCAGGAATTTCCCCACCTACATCCCACGCAACAATTCCATCTGAATCCCTAATTGCATCTAGATATTTTTTCCCCGCAGAACGTTCTGATGCAGCAATCTGTGTGACTTCAAACCATGGATGATTATGCAATGAATGAACAAATTCTTGGCCTACTGAGCCAGTAACTCCAATTATAGCCACACGTTTTTTATCCATAGACAAAAGTCCTTACATCAATTAATAACCGTTATCTGAATTTGACCAAAACATACTATATTAGGAAATGCTATCTTCAAGCGTGAAACTCGATTCAACCATATCTTCACACAAACCCGTATCTCATGGAGGACTTTACTCCATCGCCAATCCAAGTCCCGAAATATTGGATTTTAGCTCAAACATCAATCCACTCGGACCAAGTCCGAGTGTGTTTAAAACTATCAAAAACCACTTGAATACATTACAAATCTACCCTGATCCTGAATCCCTTGACCTTAGGAAAAACCTCCAAAGGTATACCAAAATTCCATTATCTCAAATTGTTGTGGGAAATGGCGCTACAGAAATTATCTATAATTTTTGTAAGGCCTTTCTCTCTCTGAAAACTCCTGTTTTGATACCAATTCCAACTTTTGGTGAATATGAGGCTGGCGCAAAACTTGCTGGCGCTAAGGTTAAATTTTTTAAAACAATGAATCTGAAAAAAGATATTGACAATTTTATTTCTAAACTTCCAAATAATGGATGTGTTTTTATCTGTAATCCAAACAATCCCACAGGTTACATACTTTCCAAAAATTATCTAAAAAAAATAGTTATAGCTGCAAATAAGAAAAATACTTTAGTTTTTCTGGATGAATGTTTCATAGAGCTAGTACCAGGTTATAATGAATCAATAATTACATTTGTAAAAAAATTAAATAACTTGTTTATTTTGAGGTCATTAACAAAATCATATGGGTTGGCAGGAATTCGTATTGGTTATGGTGTTGGGACAAAGAAACTTGTTTCTATTTTGAACCAAATTAAAATTCCTTGGAATGTCTCTGGATTGGCTCAACATGCAGCGTCTGCAGCTATCTCTACTCCAAATTATTTAGACAACACTAAAAAAATGATCCAAACCGAATCAAAATACCTTAAAAAAAATATTTCTAAATTAGCAAATTTTTATTGTTATGATTCTGTCACTAACTTTATTTTAATAAAATCAAAATTAAGTTCATCAAAACTTAAACAAAAATTACTAAAAAAGAAAATCTTGATTCGTGATTGCAGCAATTTTCGCGGATTAAATAATAATTACATTAGGGTGGCTGTAAAAACAAGAAAAGAAAATCAGAGGCTTGTACAAGCTTTAGGAGAAATATGAAGTCATTAATGATTCAAGGAACCTCATCGTCAGCTGGTAAATCTACTCTTGTCACGGCTTTGTGCAGAATATTTGCCAATAAGGGATTTTCAGTAGCACCATTCAAGTCACAAAACATGTCCAATTACACCTACAAAGGCGACGGATTTGAGATATCACGTGCTCAGGCAATTCAAGCCTTGGGGGCTAGATGTGAAATTACACCTGATCTTAACCCGATTATGCTCAAACCTCTTGGGAATTATTACAGCCATGTATATCTACTGGGAAAAAAATTTAAAAAAATGCATGCGAGAGAGTATTACCAAAAATTTGTAAAAACTCAAGGACTAAAGATTGCGATAAAATCTCTTCAAAATCTTCAACAAAACCATGATCTGGTAATTTTGGAAGGAGCAGGTTCCCCCGCAGAAATTAATTTAGATAAATTCGACATAGCAAACATGAAGATGGCTGAAATAGCAAACTCGCCAGTATTACTTATCACTGATATTGATAGAGGAGGATCGTTTGCAAGTATTGTTGGGACTTTGGCTCTTTTAGAAAAAAAATATCAAAAACTAATTAAAGGTTTTGTCATTAATAAATTCAGAGGAGATGTAAAAATCCTCAAACCAGGATTTAGAAAACTTAAAGAAAAAACAAAAAAACCTGTTTTAGGCGTTATACCAATGTTCGATTTTGATCTTCCCGAGGAAGACTCATTGAACGTAAAAGCAAAGAATATAGCTTGGAGTAAAAAAAACTTGGATAAAATTGACCAAGAAATTGATAAGCTAAGCAAAATGGTGTATTCAAATTTGAATATTAAGGAAATTGAGAAGATAATAAAATGATTATTGAATCGATAATCATAATATTTTTTGCACTTACAATTGATTTTACCTTGGGTGATCCAAAAAATAAATTTCATCCTACAGCATGGATTGGATCCTTGATTGCCAAAATAACTCCTTCCTTGAAAAACTCATCAAATACTTTAGAGAAACTAGGCGGAATTATTTTAGTTGTAATTTCAAGTGCAATTGTTACCTCATTAATAATTCTCTTAGATGTTGGAATCAACATGATTACAACTGACTATCTTTCAATCATAATTTCGGTAATTGTGGGTGGGATTCTTCTAAAAACCACAATTGCCATAAAGGGAATGGAAAAACATGCATTGGCAGTGGTAAATTCGTTGGAAAATAACAATATCACATCTGCGCGAAACAATTTGTCCATGATTGTCAAGCGAAATACCAAGGATTTGGATAAAAATCACGTTTTCTCAGGAGTAGTTGAAAGTATCAGCGAAAATACAGTTGATGGTATCACCGGACCTCTTTTCTATTTTGGATTATTTGGATTGCCAGGAGCATTTGTCTACCGTGTAATCAATACCGCTGATTCTATGATTGGTTATAAGACAAATATTTTCAAAAACATAGGGTGGTTTGCCGCAAATTGTGATAAAATTTTGAATTATCTGCCATCTAGACTTACAGGTTTTGTAATGATTTTTAGTGCGATGATTCTTGGATATGATTGGAAAAGATCCTACAAAATAATGATACGGGATGGGAGAAAAACTCAAAGCCCAAATGCTGGATACCCAATGGCTGCCATTGCCGGAGCATTAGGAACAAGATTTGAAAAAATTGATTATTATTTCCTTGGCGATGGTAGAGTCTCATTCTCAAAAGAAGATGTAAAGTCAGCTATTGCTTTAATGAAAGTTACATCCATTATTTTTTGTGGAATTATAGTGGTGCCAATTGTGTTATTACTCTCTTATTTAGGATGGTGGGTTCATGCTTAAAGAAATTGGTTCTGTCTTTTCATTTTTGACAATAATTCCAACTGGTAATTCAAATCTTGAAACTGTAGCAAAATACATGTATCTATTTCCCATTGTGGGAATTACAATTGGTTTAATTGTTGGTTTTATAGGATTTGGTCTGTCTTTCTTTTTAGATCCTTTGATTGTAAGTTTGTTGGTCGTTGCCTCTCTTACTTTGATTACTGGTATTCATCATACTGATGGTTTAGCAGATTTTGCAGATGGCTTAATGAAGAAAGGTACTAAAGAAAAAAAACTTGCAGCAATGAAAGATCTTGCAACCGGCTCCGCCGGGACTGTCGCAATTGTTTTGTATCTTGTAGGGCTGATTGTTGCTATATCACTTTCCACAGGCTTTCAATTGTTTTTGGCAATTTTTCTAGGTGAAATAATGGCAAAATTTTCTATGGTTTTAATGGCTAATTTGGGTAAATCGGCCTCTATAGGATTAAATTCTCCATTTGTTGAACTTATGAAAAATCGGAAAAAACTTGTAGTTGCAACCATTATCACTTTAATCCCATTGATTGTTTTAGGTGGTACTACAGGCTTGATTATTTTTGTGGTAGTTACAACTTTGACGCTATTTTTAGTTGCAATATCAACTCGAAGTTTTGGAGGGATTACGGGAGATGTTCTAGGTTCAACAAACGAACTTTCCCGCCTTGCTTCTCTTTTGGTATTTGTTTCAATATGATTGGAATTATTATGGCTGGTGGTAAGGGGAGCAGAATGAAATTAGCAGAAGAAAAGTTATTACTGAAATACAAAAAACCTATCATTTTACGGGTTAATGAAGCATTATCTGATTCTAATTGTTTTTCTAAAATTATTTTTACTACCAGTCCAAATTCTCCCAAAACAAAAAAACTGCTACAAGAAAATAATTATGAAATTTTCGATACATCTGGAATGGGTTACGTAGAAGATCTTAACTTAGTTCTTAAATCGTTAAATGATTCTGTTTTCATTACTTCAGCTGATTTGCCTCTTCTAGACAGTGAAATAATAAAAAAAATTGTAAATCTTTATGGTCTAAGTAATACATGGACAACAATTCTTGTGACAAAAAAATTTTTAAAATCATTAGGAATATCTTCAAATTATAATATTACTTTTGAAAATCAAATATGTAACTATACTGGAATTTCTATGATTAACTCAAAAAAGATTTCTAATCTAAAAAATATTGAAGAGAACTATGTAATTGTTGATGATAAAAGAATCGGATTTAATGTTAATACAAAACAAGATTATGACTTACTCGACACTACCTAAAATTTTACCATTAATTTTTGCTTTAGAGCCTCTTGGTTCTGCAATGGTATTGCCACAAGAGTTGCAAGCAACAATAGTTGATGCATGAGAATACACAATTTGCTGCTCTCCGCACTCACCACAATCCACTTTTTGGAATTTACTTGATGGTTTTGGAATTTCAATATGATTTTTTTTCATGCGGCTACCAACTCAAATTTCTTAATTCTAATACCTAGTTTATTGTATTTCTTTTTACATACAGTACAGGTCATTATAGTAGTGACTTTCTTTGTAACTTTTGCAGGCTTGGCAAGTTTTGGGAATTTTTGTCCACCATATCCATGCTTGCGCTCTGCATGCCTACGTTCCCCTCGTGCAGAGCCTCGTCTTTTCCCAGGTTTGTAAATTGATACTTTTTGTTCAGTATGTGTTTTACACTTTGGACAATACTTACGCATAGTCTTGGGAATGTTCATATCAAAAAAACCGACTCCACGGTAATTTAAGCATTCAATCTATAATAGATGCAAAGTCCAAAAAAATTTGTGGCTAGCAACCTAGCTAAATCAATTTCTTCATTAAATTCAGTAGCAATGGGTGATAAGAAAGCGGATCTTGTGTTAAAAAACTGCTCTTTGATATCGGTGTACACTAGAGAAATTATTCCAAAATCACAGATTTCAATTGTAGGAGACAGGATTGCCTATGTTGGCCCTGACGCTAATCACACAATCAGTCCAAAAACAGCTGTTATCGATGTAAAAGAAAAGTATGTTGCTCCTGGTTTTGCTGATCCACATATTCACATTGATCAATTTGTATTGCCCTCGGAGCTTGCCAAAAAATCTCTTCTCTGTGGAGTTACATCTCTTTTCTCTGATCCAATTGATATTGTAAGTACAACTGGATACAAAGGATTCCAAGAATTTCTAAAACTCGGAGAAAATTTACCCATTCGAATTTTTCAAATGGTCCCCGGAGGCCTTCCGGTTGATAGTAAATTTAGTAACAGTAAGACTCTTTCATTATCTCAAGAAAAGGCTGCAATCAAACATCCTAATGTCCTTGGTCTAGGTGAAGTTTTTTCTTGGACAAAAGTTACACTACGAGATTCTAGGACAATGACGTCTTTATCTACAATGATTGATAACGGTTGCATCATAAATGGTCACACTGCAGGTGCTAGTGGAAAAAAATTAAACGCCTATGTTTCTTCTGGAATTTTGTCTTGTCATGAACCTACAAACTATGATCAAGTTTTAGAAAGACTTCGTTTAGGAATGTGGATAATGATTCGAGAGGGATCTATAAGACGTGATCTAAGAGTTATTATTCCAAAGGTATTATCTAATAGAATTTATCTGAATCGTCTGATGTTCTGTTCTGATGGCCTTGATCCATTAGACATTACAAAATATGGGCATATTGATCATTGTATTAACGAGTCAATAAAACTTGGTTTGGAACCTATTGATGCCCTAACTATGGCCTCAAGGAATTGTTTTGATTATTATAACATGGGAAAAGATTTGGGAGGGATTGCACCTGGCAAGTTAGCAGATATTATTATTTTCAACGATTTGAAATCTGTAAAACCTTCCAAAGTCTTTGTAGGAGGAAAATTAGTTGCCTCAAATGGAAGCATTGTTGCTCCAATAAAAAAGAGGGCTATTCCTTCATGGATTAAAAATACTGTAAAACTAAAAAAATTCTATAGCAAAGATTTTGAAATTAAATCAAAAAAGAAGAAAGTTAGAGCAAATACAATATTTTTACAAAATGAGATTATTACAAAATTAAGTTCAGCAGAATTAGATACATCCAATGGAAACGTCTTGTCTTCAGTTGATAAGGATGTGTGGAAAGTTGCCGCATTTGATAGAATCCATGGAACAAAAAATCATGTTGTTGGCTTTCTAGAAAATTTTGGGGCAGACATTGGTGCCTTTGCCTCAACTTGGAGTTTTCATGAGAATGATTTGATTGTTATTGGCTCAAATGATTCTGATATGGCTTTGGCAGCAAACACACTCCGAAAAACTCAAGGAGGATTGGTTGTTGTAAAATCAGGAAAAATACAAGCATTGTTGCAATTAAAACTTGCAGGAATCATCTCTATTGACCCTTTTGAAAAAGTTTCATTAAACTTTGAACAAATCAATAATACTATAGTTGATTCTGGATGCAAATTTTCCAGACCACACTTAATTCCCTTATTCTTACCATTCTTGGCTCTACCATCCATACGAATACTTTCACGAGGAATCGTTGATGTTAAGAACAGGTTATTCCTCAACCCGATCAGCTAAGTAATGTTAAAAAGGGGGTTTTAGGGGATGGAATCTGAATCTTAATGGCATCAATTCAACAAGGACCAAATGGACCTGTACTAGTTCTCAAAGAAAGTGCTTTACAACAAAAAGGCAAAGATGCCCAGCAAAATAACATAGCTGCTGCAAAACTGGTCTCAGACTTGGTCAAAAGCAGTTTAGGCCCACGAGGTTTAGACAAAATGTTAGTTGACTCTTTGGGAGATGTTACTATTACAAATGATGGTGCAACCATCTTAAAAGAAATTGATGTTCAACATCCGGCCGCAAAAATGATGATTGAAATTGCAAAAACTGTTGATAATGAGGTTGGAGATGGAACCACATCTTCTGTAGTTTTTGGAGGTACCCTTTTAGCAAAAGCTGAAGATCTTCTGAAAAAAGACGTTCATGCCTCAGTAATTATTGATGGTTATCAAGCAGCATCTGAAAAAACTTTGGAAATCTATTCAGAGATGGCAAAGAAAATCCAACCGGATGATAAAGAATCGCTTTTGAAAATTGCAATCACTAGCATGCAATCTAAATTAGTTTCAGAAGACAGTGATATACTTTCAAAAGTTGTTGTGGATGCTATCTTAAACATTGTTACAAAGAAAGGTGATAGCTACTCCGTAGATCTAGATAATATCAAAGTAGAAAAGAAAACAGGTGAATCTATACGAGATACCCAAATTATCAAAGGAATAGTTCTAGACAAAGAAATTGTTCATAGCGGTATGCCAACAAGAATTGAAAATGCAAAAATTGCTTTGTTAAACACTGCACTTGAAATTGAAAAAACTGAAATGAGCTCTGAAATTCGAATTACTGATCCTTCACAAATGCAGATGTTCTTAGAAGAAGAAAACAGAATGCTGAAAACAATGGTTGACAAACTTCATGATATTGGTTGTAATGTCTTAATTTGTCAGAAAGGAATTGATGATATTGCACAACATTACCTTGCAAAATATGGAATTTTGACTATACGTCGTGTAAAAGAAAGCGATATGACAAAACTTGGAAAAGCTACGGGCGGACGCGTTTCAGCAAATCTAGATGATCTTTCAGAAAAAGATTTAGGTTCAGCAAATCTAGTTCATCAAAAGAAAGTTGAATCTGACAAATGGGTCTTTATTGAAGGGTGTAAAAATCCTCGTTCTGTAACCCTGCTAATCAGAGGTGGTTCTCAAAGAGTTATTGATGAAGTAGATCGTTCCATTCATGACGCTCTTATGGTAGTAAAGGATGTAATTGAAAAACCTGCGATTGTTGCAGGTGGGGGAGCACCAGAAGCATATGCTGCTGGAATACTCAAAGATTGGGCCAATAGCTTTGATGGACGAGAACAACTTGCAATCAAAAAATATGCCGAGGCTCTAGAAATTATTCCTCTTACAATAGCAGAAAATGCAGGAATGGATCCTATTGATACTATGGCAAAACTTAGGGCAAAACAAAGTCAAGGAAGAAAATGGACTGGAATTGATGCAAGAAATACAAAGGTTACAGATATGCTATTAATTGACGTAGTCGAACCAATTGTTGTAAAAGAACAAATCATAAAGTCTGCAACAGAGACAGCCTGCATGCTTCTTAGAATTGACGATGTTATATCTATTTCAGGTGGCTCTGCAGGATCATAGTAAATTTTCCTGAAAACTTAAGCATTCCAATGCAATGGATTCTCTGTGTATAAGATCGGAATAGATCTTGGTGGAACTAAAACCGAAGGAATTCTACTTGATGATTCTCTAAATGTTATTCAAAGAACTAGAATATCGACGCCACAAAATAATTATCCTGAAATTATAAATCAAATCACCTTTCTTGTAAATGGGCTTTCAAAAAACATCAAAGATTTTACTGTTGGAATTTGTACACCAGGCACAATTTCCACAAAAACTGGTTTTTTACAAAATAGTAATACTCAATGTTTGATTGGAATGCCCTTAAAACAAGATTTAGAAAAAAAACTAAACAAAAAAATATTAATGGAGAATGACGCAAATTGTTTTGCAATATCTGAAGCGAATATGGGTTCCGCAAAAAATCATCCAGTTGTTTTTGGTGTAATTATGGGAACAGGGGTAGGAGGAGGAATAGTGATTAATGGTCAAATTCACCATGGTCGAACCAACATTGCAGGAGAATGGGGTCATCACACTTTACACCAAAAGGGGAATAAATGCTATTGCGGTAAACAAGGTTGCGTTGAAACCTACATCAGTGGACCTGCATTAGAGTTACGATGGGAAGAAATGACGGGAAGAAAAGAGTCTTTGTCAGAAATAATAAAAGATTTTGAGGTTCCTCAATTTTACCAATGGAGGCAAGAATTTTTAGATAATTTTGGAACTGGTCTTGCAAATGTTATAGATATACTAGATCCTGATGTAATTGTGCTTGGAGGGGGACTTTCAAATATCGACTTTCTTTATTCTGACGGAGCCAAAAATGTGTATGAAAAAGTCTTCAGTGATCTGGTCGATACACCTATCTTAAAAAATAGTCTTGGAGATTCTGCAGGAGTTTTTGGTGCTGCTTTGTTAAACTAGTCTATTGAGTAAATCCTTCATTTGTAGACATAAACCTACCACTAGTCATAATCTCAATTTCTACTTCTGGTATTGATTGCAAATGACAAAAACTACTTATTCCTTTAAACTTTAATTTCCACAGGAATTTTTACCATATTTTATATAAATCAAGTTTGTATTAAAGTGGTTTTACTAAAACCAAAACGGAAGTTACTTTAATTATCTGAATATTTAGATTGGATTTTCAAAATTTTATCTATGATTTCATTTACATTAGCATTCAATTCAGTGGTCACTAAAATCAAACCAGCTCCTCCAATCGGAATGGTTACTCTGTAAACTTTTTCATATTTTGCCATCGCAAATATAGGTTTTCCAATTTTAGAAACTGTCTTTTTTCTAGTCGACCATCTATATATCGCCTGAGATAATGAAATTTCAGTTTCTTCTCTTGTAAGATAATTGTTTATACCTGGTTTCGTTTTTTCGTATAATTCTCCATAATCATAAATTGCTACATAACGAATTTCATTATCACAACTTAGAATTTCATTACAAATTTTTTTATAATCCACAAAGAGTCACTTTTGAACTCAAATAATAATCACAGCTAGCAATATGAAAATAGAATAATTTTCACTTATTGGGGCTCAATAGTAGCTGGAGGTTTGCTTGAAATAGCATATGATACCCATGTTACATCTTCTATTTCGTTTGTTATTCTATTGCTCATTTTTTCTAATAGTCCATGTGGAAGTCTTGTCCAATCTGCAGTCATTGCATCAATCGAGTCTACAACTCTTATCATTACAATATTTCCATATTTTCTTTCGTCCCCAACTACCCCTACTGCTTTATCATCCCCTACTGAGGCATAAGCCTGCCAAACATTTTCATAAAGACCTGCTTCCATCAACTCTTCTTCAACAATTTTACTGGCAAGTTTGGAAATCTGAAGCTTTTTTGGAGTAACTTCTCCAATTATCCTTACAGCAAGCCCAGGTCCAGGGAATGGATGTCGCATGAATAATTTTTCTGGAACCCCTAAAATTTTTGCAATCTCTCTTACCTCGTCTTTGTATAATTCCTTAAGAGGCTCTAAAATATCCAAATTTAACCACTCAGGAAGACCTCCTACATTATGATGTGTTTTTATCACGGCAGCTGGGCCTTTAGAAACTCCACTTTCTATCACATCTGGATACAAAGTACCTTGAGCTAACCATTTGAAAGGTCC
Source organism: Nitrososphaerota archaeon (assembly GCA_022562615.1). GTDB lineage: Archaea > Thermoproteota > Nitrososphaeria > Nitrososphaerales > Nitrosopumilaceae > Nitrosomaritimum. The sequence goes on along the minus strand of JADFOW010000019.1, from coordinate 4,772 downwards.
TTTTTTTTCAGCAAATTCCGTAAAGACAGAAATAAATTCTTCACCCACAATCTTTCTTTTTTTCTCCGGATCTTCGACTCCCTTTAACTTATTCAGGAAAGATTCTCCAGCCTCTATTACTGTAAAATTTACTTTGAAATTATTTTTAAACATCTCCTCAACTTCTTTTTCCTCATCTAATCGTAAAAGTCCGTTATTTACAAAAACACACTTTACTCTATCGCCAATTGCCTTTTGTATCAACAAGGCAACGACGGTTGAATCTATTCCACCACTTACTCCACATAAAACATTACCATCAATTTTTGAAATCTTTTCAACCTCAGATTCAATGAATCCTTTCATATTCCAATCCTGATTAGCTCCACAAACTTTCAATACAAAATTTTTGAGAATCTCTGTTCCTTGTTCTGTATGAACTACTTCGGGATGAAACTGAATTCCATAAATGGATTTTTCCTCAGAGGCAATAGCCGCAAACTTGGCACTTTCGGTATGACCTATTACTTGAAATCCAGGTGGAATTTCTTCTGCTTCATCTCCATGACTCATCCAGGCTCTAACAGATTCACCAATTCCATTTAGAAGATCTTTATCGTTATCAATTGTAAGTAATGACGAACCATATTCTTTGTTTGCTTGTTTTACTTTTCCACCATATTTGTTTACAATTAATTGATGCCCATAACAAATTCCAAGAATAGGTAAGTTCATATCAAAAATTCCATCCTCTGGAATAGGTGCATCTGAATTGTATACACTTGATGGACCTCCTGAAAAAATTATTCCCTTTGGATTATGCTTTTGTAATTCTTCTAAAGTAATATTATAAGGAACAAGTTCAGCATAAACTGAAAATTCACGAATTCGTCTACAAATAAGGTGACTGTATTGAGAACCAAAATCTAAAACAACAATTTTATCCACGTAATCACTTTTTGATATTTTCTAGCATACGTGTAAAGGACCACCCTGCCGTGTTAATAATTTCATTTACTCTTTCTTTTTCCTTATAGTTTTTGATTATTATTTCGCGAATGTCTGAACCATTTTTATTAATAAGATAATTAATAATGGAATCTTTTTGTATTTTTCCATTATCTACATCCAATGCATCCTTTCGCTTCATTTCTCCAATAATTCTATCTATAAAAAACGACTTGAAAGGCGGAACATCTGCAGTAATTTTCACATCCTCTTCCAAAATTATCTCAACTTGTTCTGGAGTAACAAAGGCGTTTGCAATAATTTTACCATCATTTCCATTAGTTATTGGAATAGATTTTTTCTCAATCTTTATCTTATCTCCAAACGATTTTTTTGTATCAAGTGATGACGCTTTCGTAAAACTGGATTCTTTTAATATAGAATCCAAAACTAACAGTCTTTTTTCAAGTATTTCTATTGATTGAGTATGTTTATCGATCTGTTTAACTAAATCTTCCCTCCAGGTAGCAATTTCTTTAATTTGTTCCTCGGAGTGTTTCATATTTGGACTCAGGTAGATATGGCTATTAAATGCATTCTAGGCAATTATGCTATCTAGATTACTGTAGGGGATCTTTTTAAATCCAGTAATAGGGCTAGAGGTGGTAAATAATTCAGATTTTGTTTTTAATGCAAGCCATTCTAACAAAGATCTTCCTTTTCTTAATTTTTTTAATTTGATTTTTCTCTCTAATGGTTTTGTATTTGAAGATTTTCCAATTCTTTTTCCAAAATCCATCCCAAACAAAATAATTTTTTTTGCATTAAAGTAACTTGCAAGAAAAACCGCCCTGTCACCATCAGTAAATCCACCAAAATTTTGTATTTTACCAAAAGGTTTTGTCTGAGTTGATCCTACACAATTTTTGAAATTGCAAACTAAATTTAATTTAGAAATATTATCCCCATGTGCATGAACGACAAAAATTGTCTTAGATTTTCCCATTCTTCTCAAAGTTTCTTCATCTCCATCAAGATCAGTTACAATAATGTTGGGTTTAATTCCATTATTAATCACTGGTTTGATTGCACTATCTGCAACAATTGTTACCGTTTTTTTAAAGTGCTGCAATACAGGAATAGCATAAGATAAGGAAGGACCAGCACCAATTACGAAAACATTCTGATTTTTGATTAATTCATGAATTTTTTTAATGTAGTTTTCTTCTCCTAGTATAGAATCTAACAATAAAGCAGATTCAGTGTCTTTTTTCTTGTTATAGTTGAATTCCTTTAGAATTTCCCTATATCTTGAATTCCATCCTGAAATCATCATATGACTCAAATTAGTATGGTTCATCATAAACCATATGACAAAACTTGGAAATGTAGTAGTGGGAGGCAAAAATCCTATTCGTATTATGGGAATTTTAAACACTAGTCCTGAATCATTTTATAAAAAATCCATTAAAACAACAAAACAAAACATCTCAAACACAATAAAACAGATGGAACTCGACGGAGCTGATTTTATTGACGTTGGTGGAATGTCAACTGCTCCCTATTTATCTACATTAGTTTCTGAAAAAGTAGAATTTAACCGAATTTCAAATGCGATAAAAATTATTCAAAATGTTTCAAATCTTCCGATCTCTGTAGATACATGTAGAGCAAGTGTAGCAAAATCTGCATTGGACCTAGGAGTGGACATCATAAATGATATTTCAGGATTAAAATATGATAATCAAATGATTGATGTTATTTCAAATTTTAGTCCGTCATTAATTTTATGTTCATTTGATACTAGAAGAGTATTGGGAAATCAAATTACTGCAACAAAAAATCTTCTAAAGAAAAGCATTAACATTTTAAAAAAAATTGAATTCCCTTCAAACAAAATAGTCTTAGATCCTGCGATTGGATTTTTTAGAAAATCTGGAAAAGGCCCATTTTTCACCAAAATAAGATCTGATTGGTTTGTGAGAGATCTTCAGGTTATACAAAACCTAAGTTCAATAAAACAAAAATACCCAATTTTGATCTCAGTTTCAAACAAATCCTTTATTGGAAAACTCTTGGAAAAAGAAAATCCAGATGATCTACTATTTGGATCTATTGCAGCAGAGGTAGTATCTGTTCTAAACGGTGCTGATATAATACGAACTCATAATGTTTTAGAGACAAAAGATGCAGTTGTTGTAGCGTCAAAATTATCTAAAATAAACAAACGCTTATAATCAATATTTGACTTTTTTTACAAGGTTCAGTTGGAATTTAAAGAAGGGTTAACTTTTGATGATGTTCTTCTTGTGCCCAAGTATTCTGATATTACAAGCAGATCTCAAACCAATTTAAGCACAAAATTATCCCGAAATATCTCACTTAACATCCCATTTGTCAGTGCTAATATGGATACTGTCACGGAATCTGCGATGGCTGTAGTCATGGCTCGTGCAGGAGGAATAGGAATCATTCACAGATTTTTAACCATTCAAGAACAAGCAAACGAGGTTCTCAAAGTTAAAAGATCTGGAAGTGTCATAATTGAAAATCCATACACCATCAATCAAGATAAAACTGTACAAGGTGCCCTTGATTATGCAAAAGAAAAAGGAGTCTCTGGACTTTTAGTAGTGAACTCTGACTCTAAACTTGTAGGGATTGTAACAGACAGAGATTTATTATTTGAAAAAAATACTACAAATCTAATCAAAGATGTAATGACTAAAGACATTGTTACTGCTAAACCTGGAATCAACTCCGAAGAAGCAAAAGAAATTTTGCACAAACACAGAATAGAGAAATTACCAATTATAGATGAATCAGGTTCCATTACTGGCCTTATCACAAGTAAAGACATTACAAATATTGAGTACTATCCTTCAGCATCAAAGGACAAAAAAGGAAGACCTCTTGTTGGTGCTGCCGTTGGAGTGAAAGGTGATTTTTTGGAAAGAACAGAGACTCTTTTGGATGCCGGAACTGACGTGCTAGTAGTAGACATTGCACATGGTCACAGTGAAAATGCAATTAACACCGTTCGAAATATCAAAAAAGCATTTCCTGATTGTGAATTAATTGCCGGAAACATTGCAACAGCCAAGGGAGCTGAGGATTTAATCAAAGCAGGTGTGGATGCAGTTAAGGTAGGGGTAGGTTCAGGTTCAATTTGTATAACTCGAGTAATTACTGGATCTGGTGTACCACAATTGACCGCAGTAATCGATTGCGCCAAAATTGGCAGTGATCATGGAATTCCAATAATTTCTGACGGCGGAACAAGAACGTCGGGTGATGCTACCAAAGCATTAGCTGCTGGGGCATCTTCTGTAATGGTAGGAAGTATGTTAGGAGGAACAGATGAATCTCCAGGTACTGTACTGACCAAAAATGGAAAACGTTTCAAGGTTTACCGCGGCATGGCTTCTCTTGGAGCTTCCTTAGGCAGGAATTCAAAAGAAACAGGTTCAGTTTCCTTTGATGACGATCTTAATGATTATGTTGCAGAAGGAGTAGATGCTTTGGTTCCATACAAAGGAACAGTAACGGATATTCTCAAACAGTTAACAGGGGGTGTACGTTCTGGTTTAAGTTATTGTGGTGCTCATACTATTCTTCAAATGCAAGATAATGCAGAATTTATTAAAATGTCAAAAGCTGGTTTTGCAGAAAGTCAACCTCATGATGTTTCAGTAATGTAGATAATTTTTTAAGAGTTTAGATTTTGTGGCTGATTACCGTTATATTTATTACTGATTATTACTTACATAATTTCACATGGGCGAGGGATGGCAAGTAAAACTAAACTATGTGAATTGTACCCTTAACAACTTTTATTTCCATTG
>JADFOW010000064.1:5203-7935 GCA_022562615.1 Nitrososphaerota archaeon | reverse complement strand
AATTTCTAAAACCAGTAATTGATGAAGATTTTCTGGAAATGTACCTTGATAACTTGATAAAGTGATCATCAATCAATTTTTACTTGTTTTTCTGCAATTTTATACCCAAAACATATCCCAAAACTAGAGATAAAATGTATCGAACTTTAACCGTTTCATTAACAGTTTACAAATATTCATTCAATTCCAGCCCCACCTTTAGTATTTTTCTTAAACTCTTCCATCTTACGAGAGCATGTAAGTAATTCTTCAGGAGAATGTTTACTCTTTGGCCTTCTACACATGGGACAGATTTCATCCCCTTCTTTTGGTTTAGGTGGTTCTGTCATTATATTACCAATACATGAAGATCACTTTTAACAATTCAGAAGTTTTTTTATTTGTATCCTAACAAACGAGTCTCAGAAAAGCCTCTACAAAGGAACAGATCTTAACGAACTTAGAATCATTTTTAAATCATTTTTATGTATTTGTATTATTGTCAGATAAAATCTATGATTTTAATCAAATTTGTGATAAAGTCAAAAACTTGGATTCAAAGATTAGATTTGCAGGAATCATAAATGAAAGAGGAAGATTGACATCTGGAGGAATGAAGGAAGGAATCAAGTCACTTGAATCTGAAAGATATGATGAGATGCTTTTCATGGAGCTTGCACTAAGAGTTAAAATGCGTAGAGAATTTGATAGTCAGCTAGGAAAGGTGGAATTTTCAATGTCTAAAAGAGGTAGAACACTTGCAATGAGTTTTCCAATAGACGAAGATACTTTGTATGTTTATGCAGAACCTGATGCAGACTACAAAGAATTACCAACAAAGATCATTAAAATCATCAAAGCCTAGAATTTGTTTTCAATAGAAATAAAAAAAAGAAAAAATATCACACTAGTTTCTTAGTGTGAATGGGGTTACCCATGACTGGATAATATTTCTATTCAATTCTACAAATGCGTTAATGTTTTCGCTGAAGGTTTTGATATTTTGTACGGTTGCATCAATTGTAGTTGTTGTCAATTGATTGCCTAATGTGCTTGCTTTAACAATTTGCTTGTTGGTATCTATGATTGCAGTTCTTGCATCGTCTGGAATTTCAGTTGAAATACCTGATTTTTTTGCAAATTCTTGCTGTACAGATACTGCAGCATTGATTGTTTTCTCACATGTTTTCATACATTCTTCTTGCAATTGTGTGATAGATTGAAAATATTGTGGGGTGATTTTTGAGATATTTTCAAAGTATTTTTGAACATTTTGCGTGTATATTGAATATACATTGCTTGCAGGAGTTTGAGTGCTCTTGCTTGCTTGTGTTTGTGTACTCATGGTTTAGGGTTCCAACCCTCACTATATATACTATTGGTAATGAGTGGTAATGAATGGCAATGAATGCCAATAAATGCCAATACTTATAAAATGTGTAAAAAAATGATTCTCATGGTTTCGTATAGGACAAGTATGCAGATTGTGGGAGATCTTCTGACTGCCACTGAACAGTCAGGTCAACAAGGAATCAAAACTACTGCTCTAATTTCAAAGGCTAATTTACCACATTCCAGATTATCAAAATTGATATCAAATTTGACTGGAGCTGGTTTGATTAACAAAATTGAATTTGATGGAAGACATACTTTTGTAATTACTCAAAAAGGCAGACAGTATTTAGAATCTTATGTAAAATTTGCAAATATCGCTCAATCCTTTGGATTAGAACTTTGATTGTTTTGTTAGCTTTCAATTATTTAGTCCATTTTGAAACTGATGGAACTTTAACTAATGATATTATTGTACTGAATCTTAACTAGTTCACAAATATTTTATTAAAAATATGATCATAGGGATTTGAACCAATCAGACAATTCCCCTAATGAGAATTCTAAATCTGGGAGGGTAATGTGTCAGATCACATGGACACTCCAACTATATTTAAGCACAGTAATTTCCAGCATTATGAAATTGCAGAACTTTTGTTATTTGAATTTCAAACCAAATATCTTATGGCCCTTCTTTAATTTTACAACAGGAAGATATAGAAATCCGTGTTGGAAGGTATTTGTGAATTGGGCTGGAATTCCTTTATGTCCTGAATATTTTATGAAAGGTTTTACAGGTTCATTATCTAATTCCACATAATAAAAACAATAAACAGTATCATCAAGATCTATTATTGATATGTAACCAACAATCCATTTTTTCCCATGTGGAAAACACAATAGAGTTACTTTTGGATCATCTGGCAACTCAGGATCATATGTAAGTCTAGCAAGATTTCCCAAATCAGATACTTTAGAAGTTTTGAATTTATTGGTAATTCTCTTTATAGATGCTATTGGAAAAGCTAGTGATTCTAAATGAATTATTGGAGCATAGTTAGAAGTTAAATCTATAGAATTAACAACTCGTGCAGTTTCCTTACCACCTTTTGGATCATATTTGATGTATCTTCCTTTTTCATAATTAGTATAAAATACAATAATTGAGTTTGACAAAACTAATCTGCTAGTTAGTATCATCTTTCCATGTAATTTGTGAGCATAAACTCTCAGAGGGTATTCTCTGAACGAACACACAAATCGTGCAAAATCCAAAAAACTTACTGTCTCGATGAAATGAAGTTGTACCAAACCTGATCATTATTTATCAGTAAACTAATTTAGTTTTTTCTCTTCATCATAGTCTTCATCATAATCCTCTCCTTCCTCTTCTGAAAATGGTTTTTCTAATGGTTTTTTCT
>JADFOW010000064.1:0-5103 GCA_022562615.1 Nitrososphaerota archaeon | reverse complement strand
AAATGAAGTTGTACCAAACCTGATCATTATTTATCAGTAAACTAATTTAGTTTTTTCTCTTCATCATAGTCTTCATCATAATCCTCTCCTTCCTCTTCTGAAAATGGTTTTTCTAATGGTTTTTTCTCTTCCGGAATTACATCTGGTATTAAATCTGGAATCAAATTTTCCAGTTCTCCTTCATGCTCAGTGGGAATTAGCGTTAGAGTAGACTTGAGATAGTTTAGTTTTCTAATTTGGTCTGAAATAATATTGTTAAGTTGAGATTGACTATCTGATTCTACCCTTGCTACAATATCATACATACCATATATCCCTTGAGCTTCAACTACATCTTCTATTTTTTGTAATTGTTTCAATATTGATGGCTCTTTACCAGGTTCACAGTTAATTAAAACAAAAGCTTTTTCCATATTAATAATACAACACCATCAAATTTCTCTTTTGTGATTAGAGAATAATCTAAAATCATATAATTGTGGTTATGTGATATTCACTGTGGTTATAGGAACGCAGCTAATAGAAAAATTTCTGTTTAAAATTGCAAAACAATGGATTGCAGGTAATACTATTGATGATGCACTAGTTTCAGCAAAAGAGGCATACAAATCAGGAAGGCATGCAATCGTAAATAAATTAGGAGAATATCATACCTCAAAAAAACAAATCAATACAACAATGAAAGAGTATCAAAAAATTGTAAATTCTTTTAGAAAATGGAAAATTCGTGGAGCCATTTCAGTAAAGCCAACACAAATTGGCCTTTCAATCAGTCAAAAAGAATGCTATAGAAATTTTGAGAAAATCATACAAAATGCACGTAATGCACATGTTTTTGTTTGGTTGGACATGGAATCATCAGAACATACAGATCAAACTATTGAGATTTACCATACATTCTTTTCAAAATATGAAAGAATAGGGATTGCCTTGCAGGCCAATCTCAAACGAACAGAAAATGATCTAAATGATTTACTAGGTATTGGTGCAAAAATACGTCTAGTAAAGGGAGCCTACAGGGAAAAAGCGAGCATATCCTTTAAAACAAAAAAAGATGTAGACAGTAATTTCATCAAACTAATGAAAATACTGTTCAAAAAAGGCAATGAGTTTGCCATAGCATCTCATGATATCAAAATTATTCAAAAAGCACAAAATCTGTCAAAAAAATATCCCAGAAAATTTGAGTTTCAATTTCTAAAAGGATTAAGAGACGAACTCAAACCAGATTTAATCAAAAAGAAATTTGTTGTTTCAGATTACATTCCATATGGTGTAAATTGGTTACCATATTCAATTAGAAGAATCAAGGAAAGAAAAAGAAACATACTGTTACTGGGAAGCTCGTTGGTTCAATCACATCGTGTTTGAGTCTGAGATCTCATAAACTGTTGCAGATAGTTTTCACCACCAGCACCTTTTCCAGTAGAACCTGAATGTTTCCATCCAACAAATGGCTGACTTGAAACCAAAGCTGCAGTTGTTGCACTAGCAAAACGATTAGCATAAACTACTCCAGCTTGGATTTTTGAAAAGAATTCATCTAACTGTTTTTTATCATTAGAAAAAATACCCGCAGTCAAACCATACTCTGTTTGATTTGCAAGTTGAATTGCATCATCAAAGCTATCATATCTTTGAATGCATAAAAATGGCAGGAACAATTCTTCTTTCACAAGTTCATGTTCTTCAGGTAATTTTGTAACTATTGTAGGCTCTACAAAGTAACCATTTTCAAGTTCTGGTGATGTTAATACTGAACCTCCTGTAAGAATTTCTCCATCTTTTTTTGCTTTATTTACAGCATCTTCAAATTTTGTTTTTGCTTCTTTGTTGATCACAGGACCTAAAAATACATCCATTTTCCATGGCATTCCAATCTTCAAGTTTTTTGTTTTTTCAACAAGTTTTGAAATAAACTGCTCTGCAACTTCATTTTGAACGTAAACTCTAGAGCATGCACTGCATTTTTGTCCTCCAAACCCAAAAGCAGCATTCATTACACCATCAGATGCTTTTTCCAAATCTGCATGTTTTGTAACAATTACGGGGTTTTTACCTCCCATTTCAGAAATGAAAGGTTTTGAAGTGGATTTTGTAAATTCTTGAAATCCTTTCATGCCTACTTCTTGAGAACCAGTAAATGCTATACCGTCAACATCTGGACTTTCAATCATGGTTTTTCCTACAATACTTCCAGAACCTGTTACAAAATTGATTGCACCCTCTGGAAGTTTAGGATATAAAATTTTTGCAAACTGAAATGACGATAAAGGAGCATCACTTGCGGGCTTTAGAACGGTAGTATTTCCTGTAATTAGTGCACCAGTGCTCATCCCTATTGCAATTGCAGAAGGAAAGTTAAATGGAGAAATTATTCCCCAAACACCATAAGGTTTCATGATTGTTTGTGTTTTTTCATGAGGGTTTGGATGAGAAGTGTGTTTACAAAACCCTTCATTTTTTTCTAGTTGTAATGCATAAAATCTCATAAAGTCAATGGTTTCATCAATATCTCCCATTGACTCAATGCGATTTTTTCCATTCTCAAATATCATTATGGCTGCCAAAAAGAATTTTCTACTAGAAAAAGTATCTGCACAATCTCTGAATATTTTAACGCGTTTTTGAAATGGAATGTTACTCCATTTTTCAAATGCATTTTTTGCACTAGATATAGCATTTTTTGTATCATCTACAGTTGCTTTTGGAAATTCTGCTACAGAAATTCGAGTATCAGATGGAGAACTTGCCGTAAAACAGTTATCAGAATAGATTTCTTTACCGTTAATTATTATAGGATGTTTTTTGCCAAGTTCTTTTTTTACTTCATCTATTGCCTTTTCAAAATCTGCATGAAAGTTATCAGTAGAGTTACTAACTATTGCCTTGCCCCAGGTGTATTCATTTTCAAATTCAGACAAGTTATGTTTCTCCTGATGAGTAAATCACCTCAGAAATTATTCTAGAAGCCAAATGGGATGTTCTATCTTTTACATCAAAGCTAGGACAGACTTCCATAACATCCATACCTACAATTCCTTTCTTTGCTATTTCTTTTAACAGATAAACCGTATCTGTACTACTCAAACCCATAGGGACTGGAACCGAAACACCTGGAGCATAGGCAGGATCAACACAATCCATATCAAATGAAATGTACACTTTATCGCCTAATTTGTTCAGGATTGAATTTGTCACTTGTTTGATTCCTTGCTCTTGTATATCAAAAGGAGTAATCACTTCTAGATTGAATTTGTTAATATTATCCAATTCTTCTTGCTCGGGAGTTCTAATTCCTATTTGAATACTAGAGATAATTTCAATATTTGAAAGTACATCATTTACCACAGAGCCATAGTAGTTTGTCATTGAACTTACAAAGTCAGGATGAGCATCAAAATATACCAAAGAAATTTTCCCATGTTTTTTTGCTAGTGCATTAATTATTTGTCGGGTAATGGAATGATCACCTCCAATCGAAATAGGAATCTTTGAAGATGCAGATATTTTATCATAAATATTTTCAATCTGAGAACGAGTAATGTTTCCAAAATCATAAACTTTTTTTTCAGAGCCTTGAAAGGGACGCCCTAGAGAAATTTTTCCATCTCGTTCAAAAGAGTCACGGAGATTGGAGATTTGACGAATTTTGAATGGTGCTTCTTCTGTTCCTTTTCTTAATGCATGTGATTGTGATTCATCAGGAATACCAATAATAACAAATTCAGATTGTTCAAAATCATCTGTATTTGCCCAACAAATTTTTTCCATAATATTATAATTGATGTTCAATCAGCATATTTAGTTTTTAAAAAATAATGTAATTTTTATAATTCAATCTAATTATTGTGTATGATCATAGTATGATTATCTAGTTTGATTCTTTGAGAGAGATTTGAACTAAAGTAACAATACTCCATGAGAGTTTTTTACAAAAGAGATTGTTGATAATCAGTCATATTTTACAAGAATGTAAGATTAAGGCATTCCATTTCTTTCAGAATTATCAATCCAATTTTTAATATCATCCAAAAATTTCCAAACATCATCATCTGAGGGGTCTAGAGATTCAGGATCTTTATCATAACCTAATTTCTCTAACATTGAAATCAACCATTTTTTCTTAGTATCATTACCTGAAGGAATTCCCAAACTAGTCAACCAACTTTCAAGAGAACCATTAGGACAAACAAAAATTCCATATTCACCTAAATTTTTTAGAAATGTCAATGATCGTTTTTTGGCAGAAGCATTTAAACCAGATATGCCTATTTTTTTGAATCCTTTGCCCTTTCCAGTAGAATCAAGTTTTTCTAATTGATCTTCAACAAACTTTCGCTCATTTTCAATTGAATCTAATTTAGCAGATGGATAATTCATTGAAGAAAGATAATTTTTGAAGAAATCTGCAGATTGATCATTTTTTCGAATTATATCAAGATCATATACACATGCAGCAGGAATGCCTAATTTTCGTAGTGAATTTACCATTTTATGTAAAGTGCCTTTGCCTAATCCACGTAAAAATAATGCATCATCAATTTGATTTTGGGTTCGTTCAAGTCTTCGGTTAATTGCATTATAAAATATCCTGTCAGAATCACCTTCAGAAATAATTGCAGATTTATGAAATAATGCATCCAAGGTTCCAGTTGAACGCAATAATGGGTTTTTAATGAACTCTAAAACATCTGATTTTTCTAGTTGTTTGACATTACCAGAATTATTTTCATAAGTCATTCTAATTATGGTAACGCTATCAGTTTGCTCAAGACATCCCAATAAAAAATCAGAGTCATGTGTCGATGCAATCAAATTTCCGCCACGAGATTCAGAAATTTGAGTAAGTTTTTTCCCCATAGAATATGCATTTGGGGGATGGAGATATGCTTCAGGTTCATCAATTAACATGATTCGATGTTCTAAACTCAATACAGCTGAAATTAATCCCACGAATGCTTGAACACCATCACTAAATTCTGAAATATGTTCTGCTGATGAATGAAACTGTCTGGATCTTTCATCAAGTGCTTGTTCTTCTAATTTGTCAACAGGTTTTCTCTCACTTAATTGGATGCTGAAATTAGTCATGTTAGTAGG
>JADFOW010000063.1 GCA_022562615.1 Nitrososphaerota archaeon | reverse complement strand
TTTTCTCGCCTGCTGCGCCCCATAGGGCCTTGGTCCGTGTCTCAGTACCCATCTCCGGGCTACTCCTCTCAGAGCCCGTACCTGTAATAGTCTTGGTGGGCCATTACCTCACCAACAAACTGATAGGACGCAGTCCCATCCTACGGCAATAAATTATTTGAAACATAAACCATTCCAGGCATAATGTTCTATCTGGTATTATTCTCAGTTTCCCGAGGTTATCCCCGTCCATAGGGTAGGTTGACTACGCGTTACTGAGCCGTCCGCCTTGTATTGCTACAATGACTCGCATGGCTTAGTATCAATCCGATAGCAGTCAGGTCCGGCAGGATCAACCGGATTCTGATTTTTTTGATTATTGAAGTACACTTGTACTATATTGGAATTGACGGATGCACATAATCTTCACATCTCAGATTTGATCACTTGATCAAATCCTCATTTTGTATGCGTAAATGGAGGCCCATGAATCACAAAATGGCATCATACCATACTTCATCACAAGCGCCGCCTATTGCTTTACGTATGCAGAAGAGAGGACCCTTCAAATACATATAAACCATGCCTGAATCTACCGATCTTTAATTGTATTATTGCCTGAATTAACTTAAAAGAAGGATAAAAAATGAATATAATTTCAGAATATAAAAAAAAGACTAGAAAATCTGCAAAGGTATTTGCACGATCTTCAAAGTTGCATATTAATGGTGTCAGTCATAACATAAGATTTTATGAACCATATCCCTTTGTTGTAAAAAAATCCTCAGGAAAAAATTTGATTGATGTTGATGGCAACAAATATGCAGACTACTGGATGGGTCATTGGAGTTTAATTTTAGGACACGGTCCAAAAAAAGTCAAAGAATCTTTGCAAAAACAAATGGAAAAAAGTTGGATGTATGGAACAGTAAATGAACAGACAATAAAATTATCAGAAATTATTTCAAAAGCAGTACCAGTTGCAGAGAAGATTCGTTATGTAACATCAGGTACTGAAGCTACAATGTATGCAGTAAGACTTGCTCGCTCGGTAACTGGTAGAAAAATAATTGCAAAGATTGATGGAGGTTGGCATGGATACACCTCAGATTTACTTAAAAGTGTAAACTGGCCATTTTCTGAATCAGAAAGCAGTGGTATGATAAATGAGGAAAAAATTATTTCGATTCCTTACAATAACTTAGAAGGTTCACTAAAGATTCTTAAAAAAAATTCTGAAAATTTGGCAGGGGTAATTATCGAACCAGTTCTTGGTGGGGGAGGATGTATTCCTGCAACTTCAGAATATCTTAAAGGAATTCAAGAATTTGTTCACAAAAACAAATCTTTATTTATTTTAGACGAAATAGTAACGGCGTTTAGATTTAGGTTTGGATGTTTGTACCCTACCATGAAATTAGATCCTGATATCGTAACTCTGGGAAAAATTGTTGGTGGCGGAATGGCAATTGGCGTAATGTGTGGGAAAAAAGAGATTATGCAATATGCAGACACTACAGGTAAGAAAAAATCAGAAAGATCATACGTTGGTGGAGGAACATTTTCTACAAATCCAATATCAATGGTTGCAGGATATTCGACCTTGTCCAAGCTTAAAAATTCCAAAAATACAATCTATTCCCAAATCAACAGATTAGGAGAATTTGCTAGAAAAGAATTAGAAAAAATCTTTGGAGACAAGGTGATAATTACTGGAAAGGGATCTTTGTTCATGACCCATTTTGCAAAAAATGGAATCACAGAGATTACAAATGCGACTCATGCTGCAAAATGTGACTCGACAATGTTACAGAGATACCATTTTAAGATGATATCTCAAGATGGGATCTTCTTTTTACCGGGTAAACTTGGTGCCATATCTGCCGCTCATTCAAAAGGTGATATTAAAAAAATGCTTTTAGCAACGGAGAACTTTAAATTATAAAATTTCGAGAACAAAACTATGGAAGAAAAGAAAGAGGCGTATGCAACTAATGACCCTACCAAAACCTCCGCTCAGGAACAAGAAGATTTGGCAAGAGAGGCCATAAAAAAATTCAAATCCTTAAACCAATAGTGTTAGATTTTTGAATAAAATCCCAGTTTATTTCGGGATACAAAAATCACAGAAAACAATGATACCATCAAAATTAAAACTGCAATTCCTCCGAATTCAGGAATTACATATGTTCCAATAATTTCTATTTCCTCAGTACCTTCAGGATATTCAATGGTTAATGTTCTCTCAACGCCAGTACGTGTCTCATCAAAGTCAGATTCCCAACCATCAATCAATACAAAAAAGTCATCATCTTCCTCACCAAATTTTGCGTCAATTGCTTCGCGTGGAAGTTTAATCACCAGTGTTCCATTAGAAATGGAATCAATTTGTACCATCAAAGATTGGGCTTCAGTATCTGGAATGATTTGATTAATCACACCTCCTGCAATCGCATATGTTATTTCAAAATCAGTTCCCTGAATTTTTATTGGTCCCCTCAGTGGAGTCTGATATCCTTCTTGATGTTCTAGTTTTCCAATTAGTGCCTTTACTTTGCGAGTCTCTTGCGGATCATATCCTAATTCTGCTAGTCTTTCTTCAAACTCTAACTCTGAAATTAATCCTTCTAGGAATTGTTCAATTACAAACTCTTCTTCATCTTGTAATTTTTCCTCAAGAATCATTATTTTTTCAGTAACAGTAAAGGTCAAAGTTTTTCTCACATCATAAAGGTCTGAGCGCTGAATTCCCCATCCAAACTTTATTTCATAATCTCCAGGTGGTTGGTCTTTGTCCATACATGTGTTTCCGTATCTTTCAATTGTTTTTCCATTGATCTTAAGATCACAAACAGAATTCATCCAGCCTTCTTCAACTATTGGTTTTGGGTTAGTTGTACTAAACAATGTAAAAGTGATGGTTTTAGGAGCAAACTTGTTCTCTCCTACTTCGTCAAAAGAATACAAAGCAAAACAGCTCTGGCCTGCGCAGTTGTTTGGAACATTACTACCAATTGCCGATAAAAATGGCAAGTAAACAAAAAATTCTATTCTTGGATCTATATTTTCTGGCGTAGAGGCCAGATTTGTAACTTTAATTTCAATTTCTGTTCCAGGTTGTCCCGATGTAGGATTCATTATTATCATAGGCATTTGCAGCCCCATTTCATCTGAATCAAATTCCGATTGGCCATAAACGTCGAAATAATTTGAAAGAGGAACTAACAAGAAAATCACCAAAACAACAACCGACTTTCTGAACAATTCGAGTATTTCTTGAATGTTATATGTATTTAAACTTCAATATAGATTGAACCGAATTTTTTTATTAACGGAAAAGATTCAACTAAACTTTCATTACAGATATCATTTGAAAGAAACCATGGGATTATTTGGTTCAAAAGAAGATCCAGAAGATTTGATGTATAAGGCAATATCATTAATGGAGAGAAATCAACCCAAGGTAGCAATCTCGTTATTCAACAAAATAATCAAGCAAGATCCCAAAAATACATCTGCTCTTTACAGCAAGGGCCTTGCCTTAAACCAAATAAGAAAATATTCAGATGCCGTAACGTGTTTTGATTTGCTCCTGAAGATTAATCCAAAAGATTCTCAAGCCTATAACAATAAGGGAATCGCAATGGCTGAAATGGGAGACACTCAGACTGCAAATGATTGCTATGAAAAAGCAATTAAAGCGGATCCAAAAAATAGTGCATCATATTTTAACAAAGGTGTTTTGCTTGACAGACTACAAGAACATGAAGAAGCACTAGAATTCCTAGACAAGGCAATTAGTACTGATTCAAAAAAGTCAAATGCAATGTTTTACAAAGGATTAGTTCTTGGGAAAATCAAAAAACATGAAGAGGCCTTAAATTGTTTTGAGAATGTTTACAAAAAATATCCCTCTCACATGGATGCCTTTTTTCACAAAGGAATCGAACTTGCAGAATTGGAAAGGCATGAAAAAGCAATAAAAATTTTTGATCAAATTTTATTAAAACACAAAGACAATACAGGTGTCATTTATGCTAAATCAAGAAGCATGTTTGCCTTGGGAAGATATCCAGAGTCCCTTGAGCTGTTAAAAAAAGCCATCTCACTAAAAGGCAAAACAGTTAGAGAGTGGGCAAAGAAGGAAAAAATCTTTGAAAGATTACACGACAATGAACAATTTAGAAAAATGGTAAAACTTTAAAGAATTTTTTTTCTTACAGCATCTAGTCGAAGTAAACCAACTTTATTTTTTGGGCCAGTCAATCGTGCTTCATAAATTGGAATGTATACTTGGGTAATTTCATCTAAAATAAATTCATCATTTAATTTTCTAATATCTGCCTCTAGGGGTTTCTTTAGAACTTCTTTTAGTGAATTTATTGCAGAGTCGTAAGTTATTTGTATTTTTTTTACATTTGCTGAATTTTTAGTTAAAATTTGATCTGGATAATTCTCAATTGTCTTTGAATTAATTTTAAATGGAAATTTTACTGCGGTGCCATTGTGATCAAATACCAATTCATCTTTTTCTTCGATAAAGACATGTTCTTCAAGCGACAGATCAATTTTGTTTTTTCCTCTATTTCCAACAAACGCTTTTTTAAATCTAGACTTTGAACGTATAGAAAAAGTTCCACCACCAAAGGTTATTTCCTTGACGTTAGAGTCAACCGATACCGTATGAACTGCTTTTCTATAATAGTCTGCAACATATTTTCCTGATACCATCAACAGACACTCGTAAAATAACTTAATTGAATCAACATGAACTTCTTCCTTTTTTGGTTTCTTCATTAATGATTTGAAAATGGAGGTTTTTTTATCCTCAATGATTGCAGAAGCCTCTTTATCATCAATAACTTTTCTTAGTACCACTGTTTTGCTATCAGGTTTTTGTGTCAAAATTACAATAATGATGACAAAATCTTGCTATTAAACCAAATGAATCATTTCTACCATTTTGGAAAAACATAAAACAATAGGTTTCAGTTTAGAATGCATGGGAACTAAAAAGAAAAAAGGACATATTGAACGATTTCTAAAACGAGCAGACAAGGCAATCGAAGAGGGAATCAATAAAGCCGACGAGATACTAGATGATGCAGTAGAATTTGGAGTTTTAGCTGCAGGCCAAGCAAAAAAAACCAGTAAAGAAATAAGAAAAAGAGCAGAGAAAGAAAGTAAATCATTAAAGCAAAGGGGCGTTACCAAATTAAATGAAGGAATTTTAGCAGCAAAGAAAGTGACGTCTAACACAGAAGAAGATTTGAAGACATTAGAAAAATTAGGAAAGTTAAGAAAATCAGGAGTCCTTACAGAAAAAGAGTTTCAAGAAAAGAAAAAGAAAATACTAGCAAGGATGTAAAGATGAAAAAAGCGAACATATACGCTCCAGGTGATCAAAGAAAAGTCAATCCAGATTGGTTTACGGGTAGAGTGCACATGAAGGATGTGTCATCTAAAATCAAATCAAAGGAGCAAGGAATCTACCATGTGTATTTTGACAGTGGTGCCAAAACTAAACTGCACTCACATAATGGAAATCAAGTGCTTATTGCCACCAAAGGAGTAGGTAGTTTAGAGATATTTAGAAGATATGGTACAAGTAAAACTAATTTTAAAATTAAAAGAACTGACAAAATCAATCTAAAAGAAGGAGACATTGTATATATTCCTGCCAAAATCCTACACGCTCATGGCTCTGTAAATAAGAAAAAGACCTTCTCACATATTGCAATTAATATTTTGCAAACAAAAAATTCCGAGTACAAAACCATCTGGTATGAGTCAGACTTTAAATCAAACGTAACTAAAATTGTATAGTCTAGATGTCAGTTCAAAAAAATTCTGAAATACCAACAATTGAGGGAAGTGAGGGAACAAAAATAAAACAATACTTTCGCTCTGACAATACGGTAAAGGGAATAAGATTTAGCTTGGCCCAAGTTACCATAAAGCAAGGAAAAAAATCACGTCGTCATAAATTACAATCATCTGAAATTTACTATATTTTAGAGGGATCTGGAATTCTAATGATAAATAATGAATCATTTAGTGTCAAAAAAGATGATTCAGTATGTCCCTCCATTGTCTGAGCAATTCATAGAAAATACCGGCACGTCTGAACTTCGGTTTTTGTGTATTGTAGAGCCCGCATGGACAGTAGAGGATGAAACAATTTTAGAATAAATCTTGGTTTGACTGGCAATTGTTTTTAAAATATGACAATGATACCAGTATAGTGAACACTTACCAAGCCCTAAAGATGCTAAATATGGACTCGGAATCCTCCTTTGAAGAGATTAAAGTAGCGTATAGGAAATTAGCCTTAGAATATCATCCTGACAAAAATACAAACGAGCAAGAAGGAATTCAATTTAAAAAAGTAACAGAGGCCTATAACCTTATTAAAAAACGCCACAAAGAGGGAAAAAATGCAACTATCCCCAGTCCAACAAAGAAGACTGAAGATTTCAAAAGAAAACCACAGTGGGAAACACCTCCTAGGCAGAAACCCAGAAACACGCCTGAAGAAGATTGGGGAAGGTATACTCGTGAAGTTGAAGAAGGAGATCCTGATTTTTGGAAAGAGTATGAAAAAAAGTTTTGGGATGAATACAATGCTCGAATTACAGTAGATGGGAAAAACGGAGAGTTTGAAAAAACAAAAGAACCAAAAGTACAACCAAATCTGTTTACATTTGTTGATGAGAGTTTGTGTATTGGTTGTTGTAGCTGTGAAACCATAGCTCCAGAGGTTTTTTCAATTGATAAAAATGCCAAAATGAATCCAAAATCATCCGTAATTAATCAAAAAGGAGCTGGGATAAACAAGATAATGAATGCAGCTGAGACTTGTCCCACTAAAGCAATTAACGTAGAAAACAGAGACACTAAAGAAAAACTATTTCCTTTTTAGTTAGCCTTTTAATTTTTCATAAATTTCATTTGTTTCTAAATCTGAAACATTCAATGTAGAATCAAACAAACAATGTATTGGGCCACCAGAATCATTAACACTTCTTGGGACTAGATGTATATGAATATGAGGAATCTCTTGGCCAGCTTCTTTTCCATTGTGTATTGCAACCAATGTTGCGCCAGTTAATTTATCAACTTTAGAGATTACTTTATGCATTGTTGAAAATAAATCAGAATTTTCCTCAGGAGACATATTTTGAATTTTCTCATGGTGGTGCTTTGGAATTATTAAGGTATGTCCCTTTGCTAATGGAAAAGCATCCAGAAATGCAATAGAGTTTTTAGTTTCTGCAATCACTTTAGTTGGGATATCGCCACTAACTATTTTACAAAAAATACAATCCATGATATTTTATAATTTATTTTAGATATTAATTCAGCTATCATGGCTCCATAGTTACCAAGTGCCACCTTCTCCAGAAGATGGATCAAGTTTCTTTGCCGGAACGTTTCCGTGAGCTTTTTTCATGTGTTTTTTTAGGCGCTCAGGATCATGCAATTCGGTGCCACATTCCTTACATTTTGTTTCATTATTTGATTTCTCTTTACTACGTTTGAAAAGCCCCATATTAGTTCCATCTTCCAATTATTTTATAAGCCATACGGAATTTGTATGCTTTCTGCAAATACTAAATCAAAAATTTTAAGCAAAAAATCTGTTTGAATCATGCCAGACAGACAAAAATTGAGTAGTGTCATCAGGTGAAACAACATTTTGGTGGGGTTCTCTGTGGTGTTGGCCCAGCTGGGATGCATCTGGAGTGTCATTAGCTAACAGTGACAGACGATATGTGGGATGTTGTAATGGGCATCAGTGGTACATCTGGTAGTGTCATCAGGTGAAACAACATTTTGATGGGGTTCCCTGTGGTGTTGGTCCAGCTGGGATGCATCTGGAGTGTCATTAGCTAAGAGTGACAGACGATATGTGGGATGTTGTAATGCATCTCAGGCGACCTTTCAGGATATAAGATATTTTTTCATTGCGAT
>JADFOW010000122.1 GCA_022562615.1 Nitrososphaerota archaeon | reverse complement strand
TAATCTTGCAGAAGAAAACATACTTAAAGAAAAAAAGATCTTGGTTATGACTGCATCAGCAGTTAATGAGGAAGAATTACAGCATTTGGTGGATTTGGGGGTTCATTCTATCTTACGAAAACCTGTAGACATTGATGCCCTTCTAGATAAAATTGAAGAAGTAGGTTCGTCATAAATTACTTTAGAGTATCAGTTGTTTTAATAATACAAGACGAGATACTTTTTCAATGAAGCTCGACCTCCAAATTATATTTGCAATGATTGGCATTATGGGCATTTTGGCTGCTTCTGGATATGCAATTTTGTCACAACTTGATAAACTGGCAGACCCAATATCGAACCAAATTCCAAAAAGCATTGAAGATTTGGCAGAAAAATCTAGCAAGGATGGATATGCTCAACTAATCAGATATTATGATGAGATTTTGACACAATCAGCTAGGAATTATGCATTTACACAAGATAAAAAATGGGAAGAAAGGTATAGAGAAGCTGAACCAAAACTAATTGAAGTAATAGACAAAGCCATTGATGCTGGAGACGACTTGGAGAAGGACTTTTTTTCTCAGGTCGATGAGGCCAACATTGCTCTTGTTGAAATGGAATATGCTGCACTTGACTTGGTAAATGCTGGTAAGGCTTCTGAGGCAATAGACATTTTAGAAAGCCAAGAATACTGGGACTACAAGAATTTTTATCTAGACGGTCTCAACGATTATGTTTCTAATAGAGGAGTGCAATATGAACAAGCAATAGAGACGTCAACTACTACACTTGATGACCTTTCTAAAACAACCCAAGTTCTAATGACAGATAGTAGAAACGCATTCTTTCTTTCATTCCCTTTGATACTAGCAACACTGTTCATAATTGCTTATCTTGTTCATAGAACAATTATCAATCCAATAAAAAAACTGAAAGACGCAGCAAACAGCATTGGCACTGGAAAGTTCGACACAAATGTAGTAGTCGGTGGTAATGACGAAATTTATGATCTTTCAAAATCATTTAACGAAATGTCAAAATATTTAAAAAAATATCAGGAAGAAATCATTAGAAGGACACTGGCTGAAGAACGTAGCCTAGATCTTGAAAAAATAGAAAAGCAAAAAGATGAATTTGTTGCGATGATTTCTCACGAGTTAAAATCTCCTTTGACCCCAATCAAGATTTACACCTCTATTCTCAAGAAACAAAAAGTGTTTGGGAAATTAAACCAAAAGCAAATAGATTCTGTGAATGGTATCGATTTTAACACACTTCGACTTGAAAAGCTGATTGAAGACTTGCTTGACTTTCAAAGACTTGAGACGGGAAGAATGATGTTTACAAGTCAGAAATTTTCTGTTAATGAAATTTTGGATGAATCTGTAAAAGAGTATCAAATGATGGCGGGAGAGAAAGATATTCAAATCACAAGTAAGATGGATGAAGAAATTACCATCTTTAGTGATAAAAAACGCATTGAACAGGTTTTGGAAAATTTGTGTCGAAATTCCATTGACTTTGTACATAAAGATACTGGAATCATTACAATTTTTGCTGAGAAAAAGGATAATGATGTGTTATTTGCAGTAAAGGACAATGGTAGAGGAATTTTAAAAGAAAAACAAAAAAAACTGTTTACAAGATTTTATCAAGCAGATACTAGTTTAAAAAGAAAACATGGAGGTACAGGTTTGGGTCTTTCTATATGTAAAGGAATAGTTGAAGGATTAGGTGGAAAGATTTGGTTGGAAAGCACATTTGGGAAAGGCACAAATGTTTATTTTACCATTCCAACTGGTGAATCACAATGAAAATATTGATAGTAGACGATGATATTGAGCTTACAAAAGCAGTAGAAACTGCTCTAACAAGTTTTGATCATGATATTCAAACTACTAATGACCCTAGAGAGGGTCTGGAACTAATTAAAGAAAAAAACTATGATTTGATATTTTTGGATCTAGCAATGCCAGAATTTTCTGGTGTTGATATCGTAAATTATCTTGCAAAAGAAGGAACAATTAAAGAAAAAAAGATCGTGATTTTTACTGCATCATCAATTAATGATGAAGAATTAGAGCATTTAATAGATTTGGGGGCTCATTCTGC
>JADFOW010000018.1 GCA_022562615.1 Nitrososphaerota archaeon | reverse complement strand
GGCATAGCTGAAGACGGTAGTCACATTCCAAACGGAGATCTTAGTGTTCACATACGAGTTAACGATCCAGACTTTGACATATCAGCAAGTGGTGAGGACGTAATTAATGCAAATAAAGCTGACGAGCCAGTCGGTCCAGTAGAGATCTCTGTAATCAGAGGTTCTAATACTGTGATCCTCGGTCACGCCGGTGGTCCAGCCGCAACTGATGGTAGAATCAATGTCGGAACTAATCTGTTAGGTGATGGTAAGGTAACAATAGACGAACTTACAATCCCAACTAACACAGGATTCGTAAGCGGCGATGCCGTTACACTTACTCAAGCAGGTGCAACAGAAGCTACAGGAACATATACAGATGCTAACGCAGGTGAAGTTCAACCTGGTGAGTTATCTGCCTTTACAGGCAATGCGTTTGATCACGCAGATGGTATCTCACTAGTACTGACAGATGAGTCTGGCGACACAGCTTCCGCAACTTTCGATGATAAAAATTCAAACACGAAAGTTGAGGCAGGTGAGGTTGTAGACATATCAGATGATCCATTAACTGATGGTGATGCCATTATCGTAACTGGTCTAGCATCGGGAGAAACCGTTGCTTTGGCTGTGTTTGATGATGTACCTTCACTTGATGACGGCGAAATTGCTATCACCGATGGTGGTAGTGGATTTACCGATGGTGTAGTAACCATTACTGTTACTGCTGGTGGTGCTTCAGTAGATGCTGACTTTGACGATGCTCCAGATGTTAGACAATTTGGACCAATCCTCGAAATTGCACCTGATGCAGGTATCTTTGAGATTGACATAACAATACAATACACTGACGGTCCAGCAAGCACAATTTGTCCAGAAACGGATGACTTTGATGCAAATACTGCTGTCATAGACACAGAATCATCCAGATTTAACGTCGCCGCACCAGCTGATCAAAACTATTGTATCTTACAAGGAGATATTCTCCAAGTAGAATACACAGATCCAGCTGATGCATCAGGTGACCCAAATACTGTTACTGATTCTGCTACCTTTGACCTAAGAAACGGTGTATTGCAATCTGACAAATCCGTATACATAATTGGATCCGATATGATTCTCACACTCATTGAGCCAGACTTTGATCTTGACAATGATAGTGCAGAAACATATGACTTGGACTTGATCGAATGGGACTCTGATGCCGCAACCGTTACCATGGGTAACGCTGGTGGCGAAGATGCCGCATTTGACCCAGAACCAACTGACTTTAGAGAAACAGGTGACAGCACTGGTATCTTCCAGATTGTTATCGAAATCCCCGAAGTGTTGGAGAATGACAGATTAGAAAGAGGAGAAGAAATTATCCTCGAGTATACTGACTGGGGCCCATCCGGATCTGACTTTGTAGGTGACGAAGATGAAGATGTCAACTTGACAATCTACACTTCAAACTTCGGAGCAACTGTTGAACTTGACCAAAAAGTTTACACTTGGACTGATAAAATATACATTACAATTGTAGCACCAGACCACAACTTCGATAGCGACTTAGTTGATGAAATCGGCGAAACTGATCTAGACCCAATAAAGGTCTCAACCAGAGGTGACGATATTGACAACTACAAGCTAGTCGAGACTGGCACTGACACTGGCATCTTTACTGGTGAGGTAATTCTTACCGGTTTCACACATGATGCTGATGGCGATTCCAGAACTGGTGATCAATTTGGTAATGATGTAATAAATCGTGCACCAACTGGTGTAGGTCCAACTGATGGACTATTGCCAGCTGATGATGATGACGGTATTACTGTATCCTTTGAATTCTCAGAGGATGAGACAGTAGTCGGCTCAGCACTTATCAGATGGAACATTGGTGAAGTACAGTGGCTTGAAGCAAGTTATCCTGCAAGCGGAACTGGCGTTGTAAGAATAATTGATCCAGACATGAACTTAAATCCAGAAGCAGTCAACAACTTCGATGTTGACATTTGGTCTGATTCAGACGCTGGTGGTATTGATTTGACTGTAACTGAGACTAATGAGGCAACCGGAATATTTGAAGGAACAGTGTTCTTCACTACAACTGATGAATCATCTGGTCACAGACTCAGAGTCGCAGAAGGTGACACTGTCACTGCAGAATATGAAGACAATACCCTACCTGATCCTTATACAACAGCAGATGAACTCGATATCACTGCCACTTCACTCATAGGTACTGTTGTACCACCTCTAGAGAGAGCTCCGGCTTCCAACTGTAGAGTAGCTGATGCCTTCGGTAACACACTAAGTAGTGTCTCCGTAGACCAGCAGGTGCAAATTACTTGTGATATTGCAAATGGCCAAGATAGAGAGCAACCATTCGCTTACTTGATACAGATTCAGGATGAAAACGGCGTTACAGTCTCACTAGCATGGATTACTGGTTCATTGTCCCCAGGACAATCATTCAGCCCAGCCTTGTCATGGATTCCATTCAGTGCAGGTGCATATGATGCAACTGCATTTGTATGGGAAAGCGTTGATAGACCAACTGCTTTATCTCCACCACAAACAATCGACATAACTGTCAACTAAGACTAGAAAATTCACACTACCCCTTTTCTCTTTTTTTGAATTCTCTCTTAACGAAGGTTATAGACAAATTTTCCAGAAGTAATATCTATGTGATAATAATCAGGTAATCTAACGTGAACGCAAAAATTCTAATTTTACTTTTAATTCCCTTGTTGACTGTTCCAATACAGGATGGTTTTTCTGATTTGGAGATTGCCACCAACAGCCGTGTTTTCTCTGAAGATCAACCCCTCTTCGTATATGGAAAAGGACTACCAAATGAAAATTTGATAATAAGACTATTTGCACCAGATGAAACAATAGCAAGATTTGACCAAATAACTGCAAATGATGAGGGTGCCTTTAACCACTTTCTAATAACTTGGCCTAGTTCTTCCTCTAGTTTTCCTTTTGGAACTTATACGGTTGAGGTAATTAGCACCGAACAAAATGGAATGTCCAAAAAGATTGACGTTAAATTTACATCAACTACTGAACTAGTACAGGTTCCAGTTGAAAGACAAATAAATACACTAGTATTTGCCCCTGAAACTGCCGCAGTAAATAATTCATTTCGGGTGTTTGTTCAAACAACAAGTGACGGTCTTTTAATTGGAACTGATTCCAGCAAACTACTTGAAACCACCCATGTTCATCTCCCCTCAGGAAGGGTAGAAAAACTATCTGATTCTTTTGCAACTTTACATCAAGGATTGCATTTTGTTGATTATACTCCACGAGAAAAAGGGACATTTGTCTTTCATGTAGTCGCATTCAGCCAAGGAACTATCTCTCATGGTTCTGCTGCAACTCTAGTCCAAACCCAAGACCTTAGCGGAATCTCTGATCAAATTATTGAATTAAATTCAATTTTAGGGGAAACATCCGAAGAACTTGATACCTTAAAATCTGAAGTTCAAGAATTTGGCTCTACACTGGAAAGTGCCAGTAGCAATATTGATGCTAGTGTAGCATCAGTATCTAGTTCTGTCCTAAATATTGAAGAGGCATCCTCTCAGCTTAATTCCTTATTGTTTCCAATAGTGGCATCAATTGGAATTATTGTCGCGCTTCAGGTTACAATACTTGCACGAAGAAGATAGTTATAATAATGTAGAATTTAACAATACTCATATGCCCAAGGCGGCAATCTTTTTATCAATTATTTTACTTTCATTTGTATTCTTAAATTCATATGGCTTTACTGATGGGGACTTGGTGGATAACAATTTTGTTCAAAAAAATTATGACATTTTTGATTCAGGTATTGTAGATGTCCCGCTAGATTTTTTTAAACAAAATAATTACAAGAGATATGTGATTTTTGGATCTGGTTCTAGTGATCTTGATTTTTTAAAAAAAAATTCATTATATGGAATAGAGTCTAACCAAGGATTTTTTCATATAGCCGTATTGAAAGAAAATTCAGTTTCTAATCTAATCTCACGTGGATATAACGTTATTGAAGACTTTCCACTAGATTTTCACTCTGGGAAAGGTGTTCCCGATGCCTCTAGGATTGGAGAAATTACAGGTTCTAGTTTGGCTGAGACCAACTATAATGTTACAGGAAAGGGAATAACAATTGCAATTGTAGATACGGGAGTAGATTTTTCAAATCCAGACATTAGGGATTCTCTTGCACGGGACAAACTCAACCATCCAATCATGATTGACGCAGACGGACAAGGAATTGTCCTGACTAATGCCACCTTCTTTGCCTATGTGGATAAAGATAATATCATTAGAAACTACAGCAAACCTTTACCTGAAGGAATAACTTCAGGTGTCTATCAGACAAAGAAAGGAATCTTCCTTGATATTTCCCAAGATGGAAAAGGAACACAAGTTCCAATATACAATTCTTTTTTTCCTAGTGCTGGCAGGCAACTTGTTTTCAATGGAACACTGACTACTGATATGAAAATTGGTGATAATAACAGAGATTACATTATATCAAAAAGTGGAATTTATCATCTTGGAATAATGTATCAGGGTGGTTTTTCTGGACCAGAAAGTAGAGTACAAGTAGTGCCTGTTCTTTTTGTTGACTCTAATGTGGCAGGAGAGTATGATACAATAATTCCAGATCTTTCTACATCTTGGGAAGATTTTACCAGATTTGATTTAGAACCAGGTGAGAGCCCAAATTATGATTTTGATTTTACTGATGAAAAACCAATTATCCTGGGAAGTGGAAATGAATTTCTTATTTATGATTCCAATGAAGATGGAATAATAGATTATAGTGCAGGAACTGTTGGAGCTAGAGTCTTAGACGTATATGGAGTTATTCAAAATAAAACAATTAATGTTGATGACACTCTAAACGCAATAAACGGGACACTTCTTCCTTCACTGGATCCCAAGGGAGACTTTTTTGGAGTCATGACAGATTTTATGGGCCACGGAACTTCGACCACTGCCTCAATTACTTCAAAGGGCATTCAAGAATATGATATTTACAACAACACAAAAAAGTTTGTAATTAAAGGAGTAGCTCCTGGTGCAAAAATAGTTCCAATAAAGGCACTGTGGTTTGGAGATACCGTTTATGCGTGGTTATGGGCTGCTGGATTTGAAAATGAAGAGAATGACTGGAAATTTACTGGTAAAACAAGGGTGGATATAATTTCTAATAGTTGGGGAATCTCAAATTTTCCATCTCTTAAATCAGCCCCTGGAATGGATATTTTGTCAATAATTCAAAGTATACTGGTAACCCCACATTCTCTTGACGATGATTATCCTGGAATAACTATTGTGTCTAGTGCAGGAAATTCGGGACCAGGATACGGAACAATTGGAATGCCCAATGTCTCGCCATTTGGAATTTCAGTTGGGGCAACAACAAACAATGTTTTTGTTGGATACGGTCCATTTGAAAATCAGCCAAGATTTGGAAATTCGACTTCACACTATAATCATGTAGCAGATTTTTCAAGCAGAGGTCCCGGAATTATTGGTGATCCAAAACCAGACCTCATGAGTATAGGTGCATATGGATTCACCCCATCTACAATGTTAAAGATTCATAAAGATTCAAAGAGAGAATCATTTACCTTATTTGGTGGAACCAGCATGGCAGCACCACTAGTTTCTGGTAGTGCTGCAATTTTGATGGAAGGATTAAATAAACAATCAAAAGATTATGATCCCTTCACTATCAAAAATATCTTAATGTCCACTGCAACTGATTTACAGAATGATCCATTTAATCAGGGTTCAGGTTTAGTGAATGTGAATTCTGCACTTGGATTTGTAAATGGTGATAATGAAATTTTCATAGTTTATAATGATGCATCATACAAAAACATAAAGAAAATTTTGGATCCGGTTGCAGAATCTTTTAATTCCACTGGAATAGGTTTTAAGAAATTCAAGTTTCCACCAAAACCAATGCCAATGACCAGTTGGTTTGCCGGACAATTGTCTCCAGGAGAAAGAAACTCTGCAATATTTACCATTGAAAATCCTACTGATAAACAAATTGAAATAAAAATTAAACCGCAAAAATTATCCCTAATCAAAAAAAATCAGTTTGAGGGTGAAACCAAAGTTCGTCAACTGGATGCAAATTATCTTAAAGACCCAGACCTAAAAAATAAAACTGCTTTTATTCCCAATTATATTGAACTCTCGGATGTAAAAATACACAAAGATCTAGGAATGTTCTTTGATAAAAAAAATCCAATACCTGAGGATGCCTCATTGTTGATTTTAAACGTAAATTTTCCCTTTAGCACCTTTATGAACAAGACTGACGATGTATATGCAAATGACATAAAAATTTCATCGCTTTATCTCTATGATTGGGTTGATAAAAATAACAACAATAAAGTTACCAGCGATGAATTATCACTAATCAGCCGAGCGGGGTCTTGGGGAACAGTACAAGAACTAAGAATCACTGAACCGAGTGAAAAGTTTGAAGGTACCCCACTTGTTGGAGTATATCCAGTCCCTACAAGATACTCATACTGGTCAGCAGTTCCACAAAAAAATGCAACATCAATGGACTATACTTTATCTGCAAGTTATTATCAAAAACAAAAATGGTCTGTTATATGGCCAGAGTCCTCAACGATTACCGTTGCATCACATGATACGGCCAAAGTAAAAATAAATTTGGTTTTACCTAGTGATATTCAAACTGGTGTTTATCAGGGATTTCTAACATTTGAAGGCGATAAACATACTGTAAATGCACCAGTATCTTTTGTGGTTAAACTACCAATTGATCAAAAAGATACTCTTATTTTGATTTCAGGTCATCAAAGTGATGATGTGCTTTATGGTAACGGATACATCAAAGGTGCTTTTGATATGGCTAATCGCTACATGGCAGGGGACTGGCGGCAATATTATTTTGATATCAAAGACGAGTCAATTAATTCGGCGGCAATTGAGTTATCTTGGGTTACCAACGACACAAATCTTTCCGTGTTTGTCATGAATCCTAAAGGAGAAATAATTCAAACTAATATGCCGACAGGAATATTTGGGCATTTTCTTGGATGGATATCTCTTGATTGGTTAGGAAATTCTCCATTTAGTCAAGGAGGTGGATTTTTTCCTGTAAAGAACAAGGATAACACATCTACTGTAATTTATGTTCCAATAAATCAAACTGGTACCTACTCGATTTTAGCACACTCTACTTTGTTTGGTGGAAATTCAACTACTGAACCAATTACTCTGGCAGCAAAATTTTCTACAATCTCTGCTGATGTCCAATCTGAATTAAATGAATTAAATCAAACGAAAATTCAACCAGAACTATTCCTGCAAAATAAAACAAAGTCGCCATCTGAGGTTACTGAAAAAACTCTTTCAAATGACTCATCAATTATTAAGTCAGCAGAAAACGTAAAAGACGTCACTTTAAACGACTCATCAATTATCACAAAACAAGATAAAATTGCGGGGGAAATATCATTTCCACTTGAATTGGTTATTGGTATTGGTATTGGATTTGCGATCGGCTTAGTTTTTGTATTTATCACAAAACGAAATTCCAACAAATAATTGTACAAGGTTTATAAGCAATTTGGCGAGTACACAAGCTTGAATGTCAGAGCAGGGTACGAAAAAATCTGACGGATTATCCAGGCGAGACTTTCTCAGGTTAATGGGGGCCGCAGGAACAGGACTAGCGTTTGCTCCGTTTATTCCATTTGGAAACTTTATGCCAAACCCATCATCATCTACACTAGAAAAAGTTCCAGTGATATTACCTGATGGCACTCACGCTAATGTTAGTACTTTCCCAATTAATTTCTCGGAAGTTATCACATATCCAGAAACTGGAGACCCTGCACTTGATGCAGAAGCATTTCGAAAGTGGCAATTCATTAGATTACCTACAGAACTTGGTGGTTCTAAAAATGAAATCTCTGCTTTTAGAGGATTTAGTATGATATGCCTTCATCTTTGGTGTTTATGGAAATACTGGCCTAATGAGGGAAGAAAAAGAGGAGAATGTCCATGTCATGGTAGCATGTATGATCCCTCTACCGGAACAGCCTTTAGGGGACCTGCATCGGTTCAGGCTCCGCCATCAAACACATTGCCAAGATTAGATTTTGAAAAAGACTCGGATGGTTTTATATGGATTTTGCCGCCAATTTGGGGTGTAAATGAAAATGGAGTAATTGGATATGGCCGTTTCATTAAGTAGAAGAACAGGGGCTGTCGCCTTTTTCTATTGGTTATGGGATGGATTTGACAGATCTATTTTTACTGCAATCAAATTTTCCTTTCCAGCAAGATTTGTAAGTCCGTTTGGATTTTTGGGAATGCTTACTTTCATTACTTTTATCATTCTTGGAATCACTGGTGCGTTACTCATGTTTTACTATCAACCAATTTTAGACAGGGCTTGGGATAGTGTACAATTCATCAATGATGAAGTGCCATTTGGATTCCATATGAGAAATATCCACTACCATGGCTCAAACGCAATGGTACTCTTAGCTGTTCTTCACATGTATTATCAATTCTTTAGTGGACGATACAAAATTAGAAATGAACTGTTATGGGTTACGGGTGTCATACTTGGTGTAGTTACAGTTCTTGAAGCTTTTACCGGTTATGATGTAATATTTAGCGAAAGAGCAGAACTGGCAATTAGTATTGCTGCCTCTCTTACCACGTCTATTCCTGTAGTTGGACCGTTGATACGTGAATCGGCCTTGGGTAGCGGATTTTCTGATTTTGTTTTAAGATTCTATGCGCAACATGTATTCCTCTTACCAATCGTAATGCTTGGTTTAATGGCAGTACACTTCCCACGATTCCTAGTATTTGATGTACCAATGGTTATGGCCATATCAGGTGCCATCTTAATCACCGGTGGTGTTTTCCCAATTGACATGGGATTCAAATTTCAACCCACAGTACCGCCAGGTGTAACAGTCCCTGAATGGTATCTCACAGGAATTTATGCATTCATGAGAACCCAATATGACAAGTTTGTCACAGGACTACTGTGGCCTTTGATTTTTATAGCATCGCTAGTTTTGATACCATTCATTGACAGATACAAAAAATTCTCCTGGAAAGATCGTCCTATGGTTACGGCATTCGGAATTACGGGTCTTGCCCAAATTATGGTCACAACATATTGGGGATTCTATATTTCTCCGGATGTAACAATTCCCCTAGTGGAGCGTCTCGTTATTGATCCATTATTCTTCTACTCTGTAATGATACTTCTAGTTCCAATGAGTTTTGGGTTCACATACATGATGATACACATGGCAAAAGAGTCTGAAAGAAAAGCTAAACTTCACAAAGAAAAAGGGCCTCAAAAAGTGGCAACAATTCATCTCACAGAAAAATGGATAAATTGGCTTTTAGTAGCACTATTGGCATTCCAAGTTTTGCTTAACATTGCAGCTTACAATGCAGCCTTGATTGGAATGAAGAACATCTCCTTGTTCTTTATAGGAATCATATTGTTAGTCTTTGCAGGATTCTTCCATATCTACAGATATGGATTATCACAAGCCAAAAATCCACCACCTCCACCCCCCCAACCCCCAGTTCTAGAATCTGAGGAAAAACCAATGCTACCAAAGCAACCACCAGTTCCAGAGACCAGCAAGCTTACTGAGGGTTCAGGAAAACCTGAAGATAAAAAAGAATTACCTTCAGAAATTCCAACTCCAAAAGTAAAAGCTGATGTTGGTTTTGATGTTAACCGAGATACAAACATTGGATCAGATGATCTTTCAAAACCATGATTTCCCAAATTCTAAAAAAGCTTTATAAGAACTCTGGGGTGAAAAAAAATCATTGAGTGCACCACAAACAAGTCACGCATATGGTATTGGAGTAATTACAGTAATTGTTGGAATGTCAGTTGTTCTTATTTTCTATAGTGGATTTTATCTTCCAGAGTCATTGGCAAAACCCACCGTATCAGAACATATTCTCAATCCTGAGGAACCTTTTGTAATTGAGATTGTCCCGGGAGCTGTTACAGAAGGTAATGAAAGCTATGTCCCAAATAAGGCAACTGTTCTTCTTGGAATCAGCAACCTTGTAACTTGGGAAAACAATGATGAAACACCACATACAGTAACTCCTGATCACCGAACGGCAGACTCTTACAGTGGTGATTTCGGGTCTGTAGGAGTTGTTATGCCAGGTGAAACATTTGAATTCCTTTTCACCGAAGCACAGGAAATTCCATATCATTGTGAACCCCATCCTTGGATGAAAGGAACAATTAAAATTGAAAAGAGCAGATTCTAGGCAGAATACCTTGCAAATATTATTTGACTTTCAATTTCTTTATGTTGCTCAATTATTGAGACTCTAAATTTAATCTCATGTTCTTGTTTTGACTTTAACGAAATAATTGCAGTAAATTCAGCTTTGTTTTCTGGCATTACATCTTTGTTGATAAAAAGCCTTGATACGTTTTGGGAAATTTTTTTTCCGTTATATGACTTGTAGATAATATGTTCACTTGAATCTAAAATTGTTGTATTGATTACAACCCCATCGTATCTACCTGGATATGATACTGAAATTGTACCTTTGATCTCAGAATTTGGGTGAATTACTTTAGAATTTAGATTAAACTCTATATCCTTCATACAAAAATATCGCTTCCTTCTGAATAAATTTGTTAGAACGGGCCCAAAGGGCTTCGATCCCTTGACCATTGGATTAGAAGTCCAACACTCTATCCATGCTGAGCTATGGGCCCAAAAACCTGCAAATTAATTACTATTTTAAGGGTTTACAACCAATTTTTTTTGTAAATGTCTCTTTCCATTTTAAACAAAAACTGTTGAGCATATCCAGAATAGGGACCAAAATATTTTGTAATTTTTTCGTGCAATACATTGTACTGTTTATTTGTAATGCTTTTAGTACCAAGTTCAAAGATTTTAGGATAGTATTTTTCCAAAATTCGAATCATCCATCTGTCTAATGGAAATGCTTCTGTTTTATCAAGAGAAAACAACAATATGCAATCTGCAACTTTGTTACCTACCCCGGGAGCTTTGGAAATAATTTCTTTGGCTTTAAAATATTCACATTTTTTTAGGTATTCAAAATTAATTTCGTCAGAACAAACCATTTCTGAAGCTTTTATAATAAATTTTGATCGATAGCCAGTACCACACTTTTTAATTTCTTGAATTGACGCAGAGGCAAGAAATTTTGGTTCAGGGAACAAAAAAAATTCCTTATTGTCAAAAGATACCTTTTCTCCAAAAATTTTACAAATATTTTCCAAAGTTATTCTGATTTTTTGGATATTTGAATTTGAGGAAACAATAAATGAAATAAAACATTGAAATGGATCTTGTCTTAACAATCGAAGTCCAAGATATTTTTTTACAGCATATCTTGTTATCTTGTCTTTCAAAATTGATTTCAAGATTTCTTCAAGATTATCTTTTTCTCTGAAATAATCTGTTTTTTGTTTAGAATAGGATTTGATTTTTCCTAAGCTGTTTACTCGTAAAACATCTTGTCCATTAATTCCATACCAATTATTTTGATCCTTTTTCCAAAGAAAAACTTGCCCACTATTTATCGTATTTTCTAAATTAATTTTACAATAATCAATCATTTCAAATAGATATGATTTCATTAACCAAAGGGGCGTGAGCATCTAGGCCAAATTGGTCGTGTATCTCTTGTGAAAATTTTTTACAAGATTCCATATCTCCATGAACAGTCAAAACCTTTGGGTTTCCTTTTATTTTTTTAACTAGATCAAATAACTCATTTCTATCTGCGTGTCCTGAAAATTGGAATTGCTTTACTTCTGCTGTAACATTGAGATCTTTCCCTCTGGTGTTTACTTTACCTGTATCAAGAAGTTTTTTGCCAGGAGTTCCTTCGCCTTGATATGAAACAAGTGCTATCCCGTTTTTGTTATCAAAAGACAATTGTTGAAGGTAATATGTTGCATTTCCTCCAACTAACATACCTGCAGGAGAAATCACTACACAAGGCTCTTCGATTGCACGTTTTCTTTTATCATGATCCTTTACAGCGATGGATTGGTTAATTGCATCTGCAAAAACTTCTGGGTCTCTTAGATAATCTGGATGACGAAACATTATGTCATTTACTTTAAGTGCCATTCCATCCATTATGACTTTGTGTTTAAAATTTGAACTTCGTAAAATACAAGCCATCTCTTGAGAACGCTCAACGGAAAAAGACGGAATAAACAACACTCCTTTTCTATCCATTACTTCATTTGCAAATTCAATTAATTCGTTCTCTGATTCTTTTCTTGGCATCTGCTCGGCTTGAGAATAAGTGCTTTCAATTATTAGAAGATCAATATCTCCAATATCTAAATCTGCTTCACGTAACATTCTAGAGCCTGACGTTTTAATGTCTCCCGTATAGAATATCCTCTTTTTTTCAGATTCAACTAAAACACTACTTCCACCAATTACGTGACCACTTTCTCTTAGCTCGAAGGTGGCATTTCCTTTAGTTATCTTTTGTCTAAAGCCTACCTCTTTTGCGTTTCTCATCATGTTGTTTAATTCGGGTAATCCAAATGGTTGCGCATCTTTGGTAATTTTTAGCATATCTTCGATGAGTAATTGCGATAAATCGAAGGTTGGTGGAGTTGCATAGACATCTGTATTTCCGCTTACAAACAATGAAGGAATATTTCCTGAATGATCAAGATGTGCATGGGTAATAATTATGGCATCCAAATCTTTAGGTTTTACATGTAAGGGATATTCTGTAGGAGTACCTCGTCTTCCAAACAACACCCCATAATCTAGCAGCAAATTTGTTCCATTACAATTTACTAAAAAACCAGAACGACCAACTTCATTTGCAGCTCCTAAAACTTTAACGTCCAAGAAGTAATTTGAATTCTAATCTATGTTAATACCTTGCCAAGATAATTCGGATCATTACGTATAATTTAGATTCTTCAAAAGCTTTAATTAGTGTAAGCTAAGATCCGGTTCGCATGGGAAGAACCTATGATGAGTGGATAAAAACACAAGACCAAGCAGTAGTCGCTAAAGTACGCAAAGGTGATGAAACAAACAAACCACTTTTAAATCAAATTAATTGGATTTGGGTCAAGAACCTGATGGATAAAAAGCCTGAACTAAATCCAACTTCAGCAGAATTACTCGATTGGGTAACTTCTGGCCAAATCGATGCAATGAGAAAATAGACGTGCAAATCACGTTAACTTTATGTTTAAATCCAATTTCCTTGGCATTTTTCATCATATTGTTTAGTTCAGGCAGGTCAAATGAGTGTGAATTCTTTTCAATTTTTAGCATATCTTCAATCAATAACTTTGATAGATCAAAGGGTGGTGGTGTAGCATAGACATCTGTATTTCCACTTACAAAAAGGGATGGTACATTTCCTTAATGATCTAAATGAGCATGAGTGATTATGATGACATCTAGATCTTTTGGTTTTACATAGATTAGAGTAAATTCGATCATTATACTTGTTATGTAATCTTCAAAAGCTTTAATTAGCGTAAGCTAAGATCCGATCCGCATGGGAAGAACTTATGAAGAATGGATTAAGACACAAGATCAAGCCCTCGTCGCTGCAACACGTAAAGGTGACGAAGATAACAAACCAATCTTAAATCAACTCAACTGGATTTGGTGTAAAAATATGTTGGATAAGAAATCAGAACTAAATCCAACTTCAGCAGAATTACTCGACTGGGTGACTTCTGGCCAAATTGACGCAATGAGAAAAAAATAAACGTGCTAAACACGTTATCTTTTTGTTTTTTATAAATTTTAACGATATTGATTGTACGTAATTTTTTTAAATTATTTTTTCGATCATTTTCATAACGGGGTTATGAATTTCAATCATGGTTTAAATAGCCTCCAAGCATTAAAAAATTGAATAAAATGCCAATCGCAATACTTCCAGACATTGATGAGCAAAGATGTATCGGATGTGCACTATGTGTAGAAATCTGTACAACTCTTGGTCCAGATGTCCTTAGAGTAAAACCAGTAGAAGGCTGGAAGAGAGGTAAAGCATTTGTCTTTTACCCAGAGAGATGTATCTCTGATGGTGCATGCATAGGTGTATGCCCAACAAAGTCAATCTTTTGGATGAGACCAATGAATTACACTGCTGGACAACCAGTACCTCTTCACAAAAACGGTGTCTTCGTCAACGGCTGGGCAGAAGACGCAGCCTTATAGACTGTATCTTTCAGCACACATTTTTTTCTTATTTTTTATTAAGAGATTTTTTCCTTATTTCTCTTGGAAGAATTTTGATAAAGTGTTTCAAAAAATCATCTTCCTTATCAAAATAAATTTCTAAAAATTTGTTGTTCTCAAAAAATTTAATCCACGTAGTTTTAAATTCTGAAAATTCCTTTGAATTAAAAATCACCCTTGCAGTCTCATGATGAGCTGCCGGAAAAATATCTGATATTTCATTTGGTATTAATCCTAATTGTGGATTATAGTAACAAACCTGAATTGAATCAATATTTTTGAATTTTCGTTTTAGAGCAAAATAATCCTGTGATAAATATCCTGGTTTGATGTTAGGTTCTTTTATTAGTATTAGGGAACTTTTCTTAGATTTGAACCTTCTAACTATTGCATGATATGAACGAACTTCGGGCCGATATTGGTCGTCTTTATCATAAAGAAAAATAGCCCTTTCTTTAAATTTCGGAGTGGAAACAGTCAAAGTGTCAGAAATTTTGATAAGAATCTCTGTCATCTCAAATAATTTAGGATGAGCCCTTGCTTTTTTTAAGACATATTCCCATAATCTTCCTTCATAAATTGCCTGTTTTACCTTATCAACTTCAAGCTTTATTGCATGCAAATTATGTACAGCAATTTCATTAATTTTTTCTTGGCCCTTTAATTGACGTAATTCATCAGGTGTATACTTTGAGCATATTTCACAATTGCAAGGGAAAACCACGATGTCTGAGAGGTATCTTGTTCCGTCATCTGTAATGTATCTATCTTGCTTTGCATACAACATGTATGAGGCTGAATCAAAGGTATCACATCCTAAGGCTACTGCAAAAGGAATTGTTAATGGATGACCAGCCCCAAATAGATGTAAAGGAATTGAGTGTGGCATTTGTTTTTTTGCCGATACGATCATCTGCGCCAATAATTTGTATTCATAAGATTCCATAAACTCTACTGGACTTCCCAAGGCTAACATCTTAAAACCCATATCCACCAAAGACTTGGATGCTCTTTCAACCAAATCAAAATGCTCTCCTCCCTGAATTGGACCGATCCAAATTTGTCCGTTCTCATCACTATCTTGTAGAGTTGTTTTTGAAACTTTCAGGGTATGATTCACATATGATTCTGCTTTTTTCCTTGGCAGACCAAATCCTGTTGGCTTGTCTAACGGTATTGCAAAGTCACTTAAAATTCCTTTTTCAAAATTTGCCATTTCTGGAGGTAAAACAGATACGTCTCCATATTCAAGAACTTGATATCCACCAGAATCGGTCATTATTGCACCATCAAAATTAATTATTTTGTGGATTCCTTTTTTTATTGCCTCATCTCCATAGTGATTCTTAGTTATGTAGGCATTTGTAATTACCAGATCAAATCCAATCTCTTTAATTTTTTTTGAGGGAATTGTTTGTTTTACAGGATGGATTACAGGAACATATGCAGGCGTTTCTATCTTTCCATGATTAGTGTGAATTACCCCAATCCTTCCAGCT
This sequence comes from Nitrososphaerota archaeon, assembly GCA_022562615.1. Lineage (GTDB taxonomy): Archaea > Thermoproteota > Nitrososphaeria > Nitrososphaerales > Nitrosopumilaceae > Nitrosomaritimum. The sequence goes on along the minus strand of JADFOW010000018.1, from coordinate 10,695 downwards.
AGATCCGTTTTTAAAATTTCAAACAAGCAACTAATTCCTAACAAAGGTGTTATTTAATTAATAAGCAAAAAATTCCTTCAAATTGTTTTTTTCATTTACTATAGTTAACCAATCCACTTCTTCGGTTTTAATTTCTCCTTTGATTGCAGCTAATACTTTTTTTGTTGTTTCTGGAATACTTAGCAAGGTAACATCTATTTGAAAAGTTTTTTCCACGCCAAATCGAATAATTGCATCATAAAGAATCACTCCCAGGACTTCGCTTCCGATATTGTCTTTAATTTTCTCTTTTGGGTATCCTCTTTCCTTGTATATCGAAATCAAGTCGTATGGATTTTTTCTTAAAACTATTACTTTTTCTATTTGGTTTGGTGATAAAACATAAGGAGCTAAGTGTCCTACAATCAAAACTGGTTGTGAAATTTTCCCTCTAATTAATTTCTCTAGTTTGGTAACATTCACATCGTTTGTTTCCTCACTCTTTTCGAGTAATCCAAACTTTTGAGCAGTATCGTTGATATCTATTATTGGCAGGTGTAATATTTTACTAATTTCTTTTGTTAGGGTATGTTTTCCTACACCGGGATTTCCAGTTATAACATAAGACATACAATTAAATCAAAATTAACCACATTAAACAATTTCTGCAATACTAATATGTACAATCCACTTTTTGTTGATTATGCAAATTGGTTTACTGGGAAAGGCAAATGTTGGCAAATCAACTTTTTTCTCTGCAGCCACTGAAACTCTAGTTCCTATAGGAAACTTCCCATTTACAACAATAGAGCCAAACGTTGGTATAGCATATGTTAAAGCTGATTGTGCATGTAAATATTTTGAGATTTCACACGACAATCCCTTATGTGTAAACAAGGTCCGATTCATTCCTGTAAAATTAATTGATGTTGCAGGATTAGTTCCTGGTGCATATGAAGGAAAAGGCCTAGGAAATCAATTTCTGGATGACGCTAGGCAAGCTGAGATTCTTATTCATGTAGTTGATATTGCAGGCACCACGGATATTCAAGGACAACCAGTTCCTGCAGGTACACATAATCCAATGGAGGATATCGAATTTGTTCAAAATGAATTTGATCAATGGTTTGTAAACATACTTCAAAGAGAGTGGGATAAGATTACTAGAGAAATTGATCAAAAAAGAGCAAAACTAACTGATGGGATTGCAAAAAGATTTACTGGTTTGGGAATTAAAGATTATGAAGTTCAAGAAGTGTTACAAAAACTAAACTTGATCACAAAAAATCCAAAAGAATGGTCAAATTCAGATATCCAAACTTTTGTAAAAGAACTTAGAAAGAGCACTAAACCAATAATAATTGCTGCAAACAAAGCAGATCTATGTCAAGACCTTGATATAATTAAAAAAATTTCTGATACTACTGTTATTACTTGTAGTGCAGAGATAGAATTATTGTTAAGAAAAGCATCTAAAGCAGGAATAGTAAATTATTCTCCCGGTGATGAGACATTCTCTATTGTGGAAAACAAAAAAATTTTACCACAACAACAAAAAGCTCTCGATGTTGTTAAAGACATTTTTTCTAAAATTCAATCTACCGGTATTCAAAAAATCTTAAACACTGCAGTATTTGATATTCTAAAATTCATTGTTGTTTATCCTGTCGAAGATGAAACAAAACTAACTAACAAAGATGGTGATATTTTACCAGATTCAAAGTTATTACCTGAAAACTCTACAGCGAAAGATTTGGCCGTTTTGATCCATGCAGATATTGCAAAAGGATTTTTGCATGCTATAGATTGTAAAACAAAACAAAGAATTGCAGGAGATCATAAATTAAAAAACGGTGATGTAATCAAAATTGTATCAACATTAAGTAGGGGCTAGCTTGATTGGATTAGGAATTGAGAGTACAGCACATACATTCTCATGTGCAGTTATAGAAAAAAACGGAAAAAAAGGAAAAATCTTATCTGATGTTAGGGAAATTTATCGCCCCCCTAAGGGTGAAGGTATTCATCCCCGAGAGGCATCACGACACCATATAGAAAATAGTCCAACAGTGTTATCTGACTGTCTAAAGGAGGCTAAAATTACCATAAAGGATCTAGACATTATTTCTTATGCTGCAGGCCCAGGACTTGGTCCCTGTCTGAGAGTAGGGGCAGTAGTTGCCCGCTCCCTAGCATCCTATTATGATATTCCAATTTATCCTGTAAATCATGCAATTGGACATATCGAATTAGGTAAACTTCTAACTGGTGCAAAAAATCCATTAGTTCTCTTAGTTTCTGGGGGGCATACCATGCTTCTTGCATTCCTAAATAAACAATGGAGAGTCTTTGGAGAGACTTTGGATATCACATTAGGGCAATTGCTTGATCAATTTGGAAGATCAATAGGGCTTGCTTCTCCATGTGGAAGAAATATCGAGGAACTAGCCAAAACTTCCTCAAAATATGTCACATTACCATATTCTGTAAAAGGAAACGATGTTTCCTATTCTGGATTATTGTCAGCAACCAAATCTATTGTTCAAAACAGCAAAGCTGATGCATGTTTTTCCTTACAAGAAACTGCCTTTGCAATGGTTAGTGAAGCAGTAGAGCGAGCTTTATCATTTACAAGAAAAAAAGAATTGTTAATTGTTGGTGGTGTTGCTGCAAACAAACGATTATCTGAAATGCTAAAAAATGTTTGTAAAAGACATGGATGTAAATTTTTTATATCTCCACAAAAATTTGCAGGTGATTGTGGCAGTCAAATCTGCTGGACAGGACTTTTAGAAAACCAAGTTAAGAAAGGGGTTTCTTTAGAAAATACTTTTGTGACACAATCTTGGAGATTAGATTCTGTTAAAATTAATTATTGATTTTTATAGCCCTCTATGGCAGATTCAATATTTTTTAACCAGTCTTTGGTATTGAATACTCCAAACTTGAATGTCTTTTCTCCATCATTTGTTTTAGCAGTAAAACAAACTTTTTTCATTATTCTTCCTTCCTTCCATGTTTTTACAACATCATTTAATTTTACATCAATCACAGTATTTCCAAAACGCTTTGAAAAATCCATTATTCTAGATTGTGTTTCATCAAAGGCTAATCTTTTATTTGTAAGTGTAAGAATTCCTGAACCTAGGTTATCTTCACTACAATCTTCTTGTTTTAGTCTTTTTTCTCCTTCTTCCATCGAAATTACACTATTTTTGGGAAATTTGTATGTTTTTCAATAACTTCTAAATTATGAAGGAATTTTCAATAATAGAATGCAGTTAATAACGAAAGGAGCAGAAGCAGATATCTATATTACAAAATGGAATGATTATAAAGCAATTTTAAAAATTAGAAAGACAAAAAATTATCGTAATCCTATTCTTGACTCCAACTTGAGAAAACAAAGAACAATTAAAGAATCTCAAACAATCTCTAAAGTAAAATTATATGGAATACCAGCACCATTGGTTTATTTTGTCAATTTAAAAAAATCATTTATTATCATGCAGCATATCCCCGGCAAACCCATTCATGATTTATCTGATTCTAAAATAGTTTTTTTATCAAAGCAGATGGGTAATCTTGTAGGATTAATGCATAAAAATGGAATAATGCATGGAGACTTGACTACCTCAAATTTTATTTTATTCAAAAACAAGGTTTATGTTATTGATTTTGGTTTATCTCAAAAAACAACCAAACCAGAAGATCATGCAGTAGACTTGAGATTAATCAAAGAAATTCTAAACAGTGCACATGCCACGATAATGAAACAAGCATGGAAAAACTTCCTGGTTGGATACAAATCAGTGGTCGGCACTTCAAAATTTCTAAGAATTACAAATTTAGTGTTAGAAATTGAGAGTCGGGGCCGATATGCCACAGTCGTTTGACCTGTTTTTTGCGTCCTCAAATTTTAATAAATTCCAAGAAGCAAAAAAAATTCTTGGTGGTTTTGGAATTAATCTGGGATTCTTTCAATGCAAAATGGAAGAGATTCAATCTAATTCGTTAAAAGAAATTGCTAAAAACAAAGCAATGCAAGCTTTTCATAAATGTAAAAAACCCCTTATAGTCGAAGATGATGGACTCTTTATTGATTCTTTAAATGGATTTCCGGGGCCCTACTCATCGTATGTTTTTAAAACAATTGGAAACAAAGGAATCCTAAACCTTGTAAAACAAAACAGAAAAGCCAAATTTGTCTCTATAATTTCATTTTATGATAAAAAAAATAATGAATCATTTGAATCTAAAGTAAAGGGATTCATCTCCAAAAAAATTATGGGAAGGGGTTGGGGATATGATCCAATTTTTATTCCCGCGAATTCAAAAAAGGTATTTGCACAATTGAATAAAAACCAAATATCTCATCGGTTCAAAGCTCTAAAAAAATTTTCTAATTGGTATTTACCAAAGTAGTGATCCATCGATCAATATTTCTTTTATTATTTTGTAATATTACAATTCTTGAAACATAACTTTCATCCATAAATGAAAATATATCGCATTGTTTTACTACCTCTTCACTGAATTTTCTTACTTCTTCCATCTCTAACATGTTTTCATATTCTAACCTATTTGTAGAACGACCAATATGCATGTATGATTTTATTTCAACAAAGTGAGGACTAGCTTGTTTTAGCATTTTCGCAAACACGGGTATCATATCCTTTTGAGTGTTATAATCTCTTATCAAAGTAATTCTAAGGACAGTCCTTGTATCTAAATCCTTTAGCATCTCAAGAGTTCTATTCCATCTTTGCCAAGAGTCATCGTATTTTGGTCTGTTTATTCTCAAAAAGGATTCATAATCCGCAGCATTTGTAGACAAGTACAATTGTGTTGGTAAAGCATCTTCTTGTTGCAATTTTTGAATCATATCTGGCTCTTGTCCATTTGTTACGAGAAAAATCGACTTTGTCTCTTTTAGAGTTTTCAGATATTTTATTAGTTCAGGAAGCTTGGGATACATTGTAGGCTCGCCAGACAAGGAAATTGAATAATGGCTGGGTTTTAGTGATTCATCTAATCTTTGTTTATCGCTTCTAGAATCTCCATAATGACCCATTATCAGTTTTTTTCGTTCTTCCATTAATTTCGAGATGATTTCCTCTGGTTCAGCTACATTTTCAGGGTTCATTTTCATAGAATTATAAAATTCCATTGGTCTCCAACAATACACACAACGATTCTCACAATGCATGCCCGCAGGAGAAAACTCCATACAACCGTGTGTTGAAATTCCATAAAACTTGTTTTTGTAACAATCTCCTTCATGTTTGAAAGATTTTTTGGTCCAATGACAAAGCGCAACTGTAGAATGATCTGCCACGCCATACTTTGCCTTCTTTAATTGCTGAGCAATCCTTGGCTTAATCTGAATTATTTGATCTTCCTCAATTGTTTCCGCAGAACAACTCATAAAATACAATCGAGTTTTGGTTTACTTAAATTGATCGGGGTTTTGTAGATTATTGAATTTTTGATCTAATCTCATACTAATTTTACACTATTTGGACGTGAGGTTTAATAACTGGATCTTCGGGAAAAAATTGTAAGTTGAAGCCAAAGTACTTTATAGCATTTCTAGTATTACTAATCACTACCTTAACCATCGTCACCATAAATCCTGCTTTTGCCACACATGATTTAGACCGTGACGGTATTCCAGATGAGATAGATAGTTGTCCTAATCTCAAAGAAGATTATGAGGGTAGTATTGATGGATGTCCTTCTGATTTTATTCCATGGTATGATGAAGACTATGACGGAATCGAAGACCATTTAGACCAATGTCCAACTCTTAGAGAAAATTACAATAATTTCCAGGACTATGATGGCTGTCCAGATAATCCTCCCTATACTGGTCCTTCAGAAGTTGCAGACACTGATAATGATGGTTTTATTGACTTGGTTGATTTATGTCCAAATCAACCAGAAACATTTAATGGTTTTTTAGATAGAGATGGGTGCCCTGATAGTATTTCTATGACACTCGATAGAGATAGAGATGGCGTTCCTGATGCCATAGATTCCTGCCCACTTCGCCCTGAAACCTATAACCGTTATCAAGATGAAGATGGGTGCCCAGACAAAGTTATTGATACTGAATTTGTCGATTCAGACAATGACGGAATACCAGATAAAATTGATTCTTGTCCATTACAACCCGAAATTTTCAATGGATATCTAGACACTGATGGTTGTCCTGACACAGTATTGGAAACAAGCTATACAGATACAGATGGTGATGGCATTGCAGACCAATTTGATATTTGTCCCAACCAACCTGAAACAATTAATGGATTTGCAGATTATGATGGTTGTCCAGACTCAAAGCCACTTCTTTCTGGTAGTCTGAATGATTCTGACGGTGATGGTATAACTGATTTAGATGACTCTTGTCCACTGGAACCTGAACGATACAATGGATTTGAAGATGAAGATGGATGTCCAGACATTCCTCCATATTACGTTGATAGAGATTCAGACGGAGATGGAATTTTAGATAGTGTTGATCAATGTCCACTTGTAAAAGAGACTTATAATAAATTCCAAGACGAGGACGGCTGTCCTGATTATATTAGCTCTAATGGTAGGACACCGGATAGTGATGGTGATGGCATTTCTGATTATTTTGATTTATGTCCTACTCAACCAGAAACATTTAATGGTTTTTTAGATAGAGATGGCTGTCCTGATAATTCACCCTTATTAGATAGAGATAGAGATGGCATAATTGATTCACTTGATCAATGTCCACTTGTAAAAGAGACTTATAATAAATTCCAAGACGAGGACGGCTGTCCTGATAATGTTGATGGTCTATATGAGTTAGATTACGACGGGGATGGCATCGTTGATTTATTGGATAAATGCGCACTAGAACCAGAAACTTTTAATGGATACCAAGATCAAGACGGTTGTCCAGATACCGCAGTGATAGATTCTGACGGTGATGGAGTTCCCGACTCTTTAGATTTATGTCCAACCCAACCAGAAACTTGGAATAGGTATGCTGACCATGACGGTTGTCCAGACAACCCTTTGGAACTAGACTCTGATTATGATGGGATTTTAGATAGTTTAGATGAATGTCCACTGGAACCTGAACGATACAATGGATTTGAAGATGAAGATGGATGTCCAGATTTTCCTAGTTACCTAACAGATTTTGATACTGACTTTGATGGCATCCCAAATAGTCTTGATGAATGTCCACTATATCCTGAAACTTATAATAAATTCCAAGACGAGGATGGCTGTCCAGATTCTGTAATTGATGGAAAAAGCAGGGCTGACTCTGATGGCGATGGAATATATGATCTTGTAGATCATTGTCCAAACCAACCAGAAACACCAAATGGAATTTTAGATTTAGATGGTTGCCCTGACAACTATATTCCTATTGTTGATAGAGACAGAGACGGAATACCTGATGCAATTGATGCCTGTCCGCAACAACCTGAAACATATAACAAATTCCAAGATGACGATGGGTGTCCAGATACTATTTTAGAGTTATTTGTAGTAGACTCGGACAATGACGGTATTGCAGATATTTTAGATGACTGTCCATTTGAAGCTGAAACATACAATGGATTTAAAGATCAAGATGGATGTCCAGATACTAGTACAACCCTGATTGATTCTGACGGTGACGGCGTAGCAGACGTAATGGATATGTGCCCAACACAGATGGAAACTTGGAATAGGTATGTTGACCATGATGGGTGCCCTGATGTACTTCCAACCGTAGCTGCTTTAATTGATTCTGATGGCGATAGAATAGCCGACTCGGTTGACCAATGTCCAAACGAGCCAGAGACTTGGAACAAATACCTAGATCATGACGGTTGTCCTGATGTTGTTCCAGAGCAGTCACGATACAAACATGACGCAGATTTAGATGGTATTCTAGATAAAGATGACCTGTGTCCTCTCGAACCGGAAGACTATGATGGAGACCGAGATCATGACGGTTGTCCAGATTCCTAGGAGTATTTGAAAAATGGAAAAATTTCAAATTTTAGGATTTTTGCTTTTACTTGTTTCCACCATTAGCATGCTACAAGGTAGTGCTTATGCCTTTGAAACAAATGATAATGATGGTGACGGAGTACCAAACAATATAGACCAATGTCCTTTCTTGAAAGAGGACTATAATCTTGAATATGGTAATAACATAGATGGTTGTCCAGCAGACTTTGTTCCTTGGTACGATGCTGATTATGATGGCATTCAAGACCATATTGATGATTGTCCATCAGTGAGAGAAACTTACAACAAGTTCCAGGATGAAGATGGTTGTCCAGACATTGCGCCATCTGGTGGTAGAGGCATTATAGATTCTGACAATGATGGTATTATCGACATTTTAGATTTGTGTCCGACCCAACCAGAAACCTTCAATGGTATTGATGATAAAGACGGCTGCCCTGACGATATTTTTATCTTAAGGGACATTGATAGGGATGGGATCTCTGATAATCTAGATGATTGTCCAACTGTACCAGAAACCTATAATCGATTTGAAGATGGTGACGGTTGCCCTGATACTATTTTAGAAGATGGAGAAGGATTCACCTTCCCAGACACCGACGGTGATGGAATTCAAGATAGATGGGATGCTTGCATTGATGAGCCAGAGAACTTTAATGGTGTTCTTGATGAAGATGGTTGCCCAGAAATTCCAGGTGTAATAACTCAAGAAATTTTAGATTCTGATTATGATTCAATTCCAGACTATATTGATCAATGTCCATTTGAACGTGAAAACTTTAACAAGTTTGAGGATGCTGATGGCTGCCCAGATAAAATTGATTATGTAATAACTGGAGATATTGATAAAGACGGAATATTTGATCATGAAGATTCTTGTCCATTTAGTCCAGAAACCTATAACAAATTCGAAGACACTGATGGCTGTCCAGACATAGTTGCAGATGATAAATTCACTGCAGACACTGACGGTGATGGAATAAATGATTACTTGGATTTATGTCCCACACAACCTGAAACTTTCAACAGCTTTCAAGACAAAGATGGGTGTCCTGACAAATTTGTTATAACATATGATAGTGATGGAGATGGAATTTTTGACGATCTGGATAAGTGTCCACATTTACCTGAAACCTACAATCATTTTGAGGACGAGGATGGCTGTCCTGATTCTCTTTTAGTTGAAATATCTACTTTTGAATTTCCAGATACAGATGGCGATGGAATTGAAGATAGATGGGATGCTTGCATTGATGAACCAGAGAACTTTAATGGTGTTCTCGACACAGATGGTTGTCCTGAGATTTTAGGAACAACTGTTAGTGGACTAGTTGACACTGACTATGATGGCATACCAGATTATCTTGATAAATGCCCGACTGTGGGAGAGAGATACAACAAGTTCCAAGACGAGGATGGCTGCCCTGATATTGTCCCTTATGATACAATTGGAGATACAGACAATGATGGTATTATGGATGATGTAGACGAATGTCCACTTGTAAAGGAGACCTACAATAAATTCCAAGACTCTGATGGCTGTCCAGACTTTATCGCGGATTATAAAAGCACACCTGATACGGACGGTGATGGAATAAATGATTACTTGGATTTGTGCCCAACCCAACCAGAGACATTTAATGATTATCAGGATAAAGACGGCTGCCCAGATAAATTCATTTCAACACTTGACAGCGACATGGATGGAATTTTTGATGTAATTGATGAGTGTCCACATTTACCTGAAACCTACAATAAATTCCAAGATTCTGATGGTTGTCCCGACAGCGTTTTTGAAGACCGAACAGTATACCAGTTCCCAGATACAGATGGTGATGGAATTGAAGATAGATGGGATCAATGTATTACCCTACCAGAAAACTATAATGGTTATGCTGACTGGGATGGTTGTCCTGACGTTGTGGGAGCAGAATCAACTGTTTCAGCACTAATTGATTCTGATGGTGATGGATATTATGATGCTATAGACTCCTGCCCTCTCAATCCTGAGACGTGGAACAAATACAAAGATAACGATGGTTGCCCTGATGTTGTTCCCGAACAACAAAGATTTGTTCATGATGATGATTTGGATGGTATCATTAACGATAAAGACTTATGTCCTTTAGAACCTGAAACATACAATGGATTTGAAGATGAGGATGGTTGTCCAGATTAATAATGATCATTATTCAGTCATCTAAAAGGAAAAGATCTATTCAAAGTGAGATTTAATAAATACTGAATAATATCGGAGACAATAAGAATGAAAAAATATCATTTTGTAGGCTTTTTACTTTTACTTTTTTCAACAGTTAGTATGTTACAGGGAAGTGTTTATGGTGCCCAAATTAATGACAATGATGGTGATGGAGTACCAAACATCATTGATAGATGTCCTCATCTTTTGGAAGACTATAATCTAGAATACGGAAATACCATAGATGGTTGTCCAGCAGACTTTGTTCCTTGGTACGATGCTGATTATGATGGCATTCAAGACCATATTGATGATTGTCCAACTGTAAGAGAAACCTACAATAAATTCCAGGATGAAGATGGTTGTCCAGACATTGCGCCATCTGGTGGTAGAGGCATTATAGATTCTGACAATGATGGTATTATAGACATTTTAGATTTGTGCCCAAATCAACCAGAAACCTTCAATGGTATTGATGATAAAGACGGCTGCCCTGACGATATTTTTAT
>JADFOW010000017.1:17388-26776 GCA_022562615.1 Nitrososphaerota archaeon | reverse complement strand
TAGATAAAAGCGAGTCTCCCTCAGAACTTGCTTTATCAAAAATGGCAGGGTCAAACCCAAGTTCAGATAATTGTGAGCGAATATTAGCGGCGGCTGCTTTTGCAGCCAAAAGATTTGTGTTGTCTTTCATTCCTGGGGCAGGGCAGACGTCCATGTCAAGATCCATGATGCGTATATTCTCGTTTCTTAACTCCTCAAAGACTCCTTCCTGCAGCTTTCTTGAGACAAGCGTAACTACACCTAGTCCAAGTTTAGATAACTGCCCAAGGGCTATCCCAAAGTTCCCTGAGGTAGCTTCAATTATAGTCCCTCCACTTCTAAGCTTCCCTTTAACAATGGCGTCATGGATTATGTGGACCGCAGGCCTAACTTTAATTGAACCTGTTGGCAATTTAGAATCAAACTTGCCGAAAACTTTCAGATCTACACCGGCAAGATTCAGGTTGTACACATTTTTTGCACAATCTTTCAAATCTTCAGTAATATCAATCAGCGGTGTTGCGTTGACAACCTTTGCTTCACCCTGTTTCTCTTCCAGATGAGGAACCTTACTCCATATCTCTTGTTGAAAGTGCTCAAGCAGAATGTTGTCAATGTTACTTCCTTTAGTTACCTCCAAAAATCTTTCTCCTCTGTACATACTCTGCTACAAGCTCATATAAAATATCTGATAGGCTCCATCTGGCCCACTTCATTTTTGGACTCTAAAGAGGACTCAACCGATTTTTCGTGAGTCATTGTGGAAAGCGCTGGATTTTACTCTTTGTCAATAACCTCGTTAGGACTCGTATCTACAAAAAATTGTATGCATACCTCTCAGACCAAGACATGAAAATTTTTGAAAAATAATTAAAATAACATTGGAAACGGAAATGCTCACAAATTAACTACAATTTCAAGGTTCTTTTAAAATAAAATAATTAGAGGGCTTCTTTACCTCTCTTTTTTGATGCAATGTTATAAACATCAACTATATCTTCTATTGTCACAATTCCATCTCCACTACCTCCAGTAAAAGCTGCGTCTGCAATAGCAGAGAGCACTGTTTCTACTTGAGAGTCGTCGACTATTGTGCTTATCTTTGATACCTTGTTATATTCAGCTTCAATGGTGCCTGTTCCTCTTCCTGATCTAATAGTATGTCTTTTTCCAGAACCTCGTCCATCTCCATCTAATATGGTGAATCCTCCTACAAGACTTTTAATTGCCTCAGAAACTGCTGATACCTTATCTGTTTGTACTGTTGCTTCTACTCGCTTCATTTGCATTCATAAATCCCTATTGTTTAAAAAAGATTATATGTTTTAATAGAAATTTTATGATACATTAGGTCCTTGGTTATTTTATTATCCTCTGAACTTTTTAGTCTGAATCAAAAATTTAATTCATGAGAAGCGATGAAAAACGATCACACCGATTAAACTACCTTTTAAAATATTACTTAAAAAATCCCAAAGAAACTGAACTTTATCTTCGAGCAAAGCAATTAGGAGTTGCTGATTCTACTGCCAAAGACTACATTAGAACTGTAATTATTCAAGCAAGGAAAATTCATTCACGATAAATTTCGTTTCTTCAAATCTAACTCCTCCCATCTTATCAGATTTAATTTCTTCATATTTTCAGTATTATTTTGAAGAAAAAATCCACATAATTTTGTTTATCAATAATTACCAATCTTAAACACGGTAACTTCATAAACAATCTCCTAAAAGAATATCATAGGTATGCCTGATCCTATTCTAGATGATGTTCAAGTCCTATTAGCTAAAGAATTTGGGGATAAACGAATACTAGAGCAAATTCTAAGAGCTGCCCAAAATGATGAGGTAATAAGTAATTTTGAAAGAAATTATGTCAGAAAACTAGCAGAAAAATACTTGGGGAAAAAACCTCCAGTTGAAAAAAAACTTCCAGAGGAACCAAAGCAAATTAGCCCCGAGGTAGTGGCACCTCCACCTTCACCAGTGAAAAAACCTCAAACAGTACAAACATGGGCAGAAACTGCCAAGATTACAAAATTAAATTCAAAAAATACTAAAATTATGTTAGGAGTTGGTCTAGCATCATTAGTAATAATCATAATAGCCGCTGTGTCCCTAAGTGGAGTTTCAGATATATCATCCAAAATAGAACCAAATCAAACACCCAGTCCCTCTAAATCCTTCTCAGTACAAACAGATTTGTCTTCATACAGCAAAGGAGATATTATCTCAATTAGTGGACACTCCAATCCTTCTTTGGGGGATCAAGTTAACCTGTTAATTAAAAATCCTGATGGTGAATTAGTCTGGTCTGAACAAATAAACGCAAAAGGCGATGGACAATTTTCTACATTGACATTTGCTGGAGGTTTTGGTTGGGAAAAATCAGGAACATTTACTATAATCGCAGAAGGCAATTCAGAAAAGATTACAAACACATTTTCATTTAGTAGATAGTCATTCAAATTCTTCCCAATGAGAATCAATAACTTTTCTTAATATTTCAATACTAATCTCTTCCATGTATTCACGATAAACAATGAATTTGTTCGGTTTACTTTGTGCCTCCTCATAAATATCACTGGTGTTTTTTGGAATTGCACCTATTTTCCATTGATTCATCTCAAAAATCCAAATCTTTGAATCTGGATTTGAAAAATCAGTATCGTCATATCCGATAATATACAAATAACATTTTGTGGATTGATTTAATTTTTCATGTAATTTTTCATAGGCGATCATTTGCCCCTTAGGAATATTGATTTTATCACCATGAAATCCTTTGAATTCAAGAATAACAAAACCTCCGTTATGCTCAATCAGCCAATCAATATCAGTCCCACCTGAGGTTCTCATGCCATGAACAATTAGGTCGCCAAGAACCTCTCTTCCACGAGTAAATTCTTCTTCGTCAAAAATCTGATATTTTGCTTTAGGACTTTTTCTCACAATTTGATTATTTTTATAGTCTCCAGTGGGCAAAGATTCTTTCTCATACAAGGCATCTATAAAGTCACTAGCTTCATTTTTCACAAATTACGAATTAATTTACCTGATGATAAAACAGTTTGTATAATAAAGTAAAGCTAAGGTATTTTTTATAATTTAACGAGATAAATATTCTCCACCTACTCCTTTGTACAAAATAAAGTATTCTTCAGGATTTTTTCGATTTTTTTTTGCATTCAGCACATCTTGATACATATCAAAATGCTCAATTAAATATAATTGGTCATCAGAATCTCCAAAGTAATCTATTCCCACTAGATTAAATCCCTTAACTGGTGTGAGCCCTTTTTTTTCTTTTTCAAATAGATCATCAACCATTAGTTTAAATTTATTGCACTAACTAATCAATGAATAGTTATTTTACTAATTGTATTTCGTTAATTTTTTTCCTTTAATCTTGGTATTTCTTTAGTTGCTTTTGTTAATTTTCAATGATGTCCAATCCATTGGTAACGAAATTCTTCATCGATGATATCGGTAACAATGTCTTTAATTTTGATTGTCTTTTTTGGTAATTTAACCTCAAAAAAACCCAATTGACCCTTCCAAGGAATTGGAATTCTAAAGGGTTTAGGATTTTTTAACATAAATCCAAATTTTTTATTATGAAAATTTTCTGCAGCATAATGAAATTTTTTATCCAACATTAATTCCTCAAGTGAATTATATTTTTTAACATCATAAAGAGTTGCTTTGCCAACAATAGCACCTGTAATCAATTTTTTGTTAATCTTTAATCTATTGCAGTCTTGTGTTCGTATCTTGATTGGTGCATGAATTAAAAACTCTCCTCGAAAATTTGAATTCCAATTTCTGAGTTCTATACTCTTTTTTCCGGAAATTACAAAGTCAGCAAAAGGCTGTGAAATAGATAAACACTTCAAAGCAATCTCATTTGTATTTTTAATTTAAGAACCTTCTCCTAATAATCCGATAACCCTTCTTGGGATATCGTTTAATCGACTTACTGCCAAGGTTCTTTCATATCCTAGATGTCGAAGATTTACTGCAATTGTTGTTGCTCTAATTGTATTTGAACCTAAACCTATTGCAACCATCTTTATTCCTAATCCTTTCAAAGATTTTATCATATTTCTAACTGCATCAGGATCTGATGGTTCACCATCTGTTAAGGTCAAAAAAATATCAGGTCTTTTTGATTGTAAAATAGGAAACATTTTTCCATATACTTCTGCTAATGGGGTAGAACCATTTGCAACAATTTGAGCTAATCTTTTAGCTGCCACGATATTCCATTTTACATTATCAGACTTTATTTGCCAACACACTATCGTTCTATTCTGTGTACTAAAAGCATAAACTGCAAATTTTACTTTAAGATATGCTAGAACTTCACAAAGTGCTAGGGTAGCTTTTTTGTATTCTAAAGCATCTGATGCTATACTTGAAGAATGATCCAACATGATAACAATTTTTGTTTTGATTGATTTTTTTACATCTGTAAAAAATGGATCATTACCTTCAATGTACTGTTCTTCGTCAAATTCATCGCCACTCATTTGATGTTGTTCTTTCCATCCTGATTTCCACTCTTTGAATTTAATTTTTAAACTATTAATCAAACTAATATCGTAAATTTTTGTTTCATCTACATTACTTGTAGTTGGCATCTGTAATCCAGCTATTTCAATCGTTAATCCTTTGTTATCACTTTTTTTGTTTTCATCTAAGAGAACCTTGTACTCATCATACACATCATCTCCGCCAAGAACCGCTTTGGGATCAATTTTTCCAAAATCTCCCTCTTTATTTCTTAAAACAACCGTCAAAAATCTTAACAATTCTTCTTTGGTTAGGGACATACCTGCTTTCATAAATGGTAAGGAAACAGGAACAGTTAGAAGAGAATCTATATCTAAAATTTTTAGGATTTCAATTACCTTTTTTTCTAATTCCTCTGTACCATGATCCTTTTTTATTGCTTCATCAACAATTCTTTTTGCCAACTCGGATGCCTTTTTTATCCTCTCAAAATAGCTCGACTGAATTTCTCCCTTTATTGCTCCAAACATAAAGTATTGGTAAAAGGCCTCAACAATTCTTGCCTTACCATATACTGTATGTAATTGCGGTCTTGAAAAAAGCATGTAGGAATAATTAAAAATAATTTCCTTGTCCATTCCTCTCCAAATCTTCCTTCCTAAATACTCAATTCTTCTACTTTCCAATGTATTTAGAATAAATCCAAAAGCATGGTCGTTGCTAAGGATTTTTTTACAAAACTTAATTCTCATTGCTTCGTACCATAACGAAGTTCTAAATTGCCTATATCGTTGAAAATAATCTCCAATTCTTTTTTCCATTGGAATTAAGATAACCTTATTCTCAGTGAGTCTAGTTTTGGTTTCCATTTTATCTGAAAATTCAACTACCACATTTTCTTTTTCAGACCATCTCCTAACCAAAAATGTGGCAATTTCCACTAAAGTTTCATTTCTTAATTCTAAAGATTGCATCTAGCTACCAAACATCGAGGTTATGATGTCTCTTACCTTCTGGTGTTCTATATTTCCCCACTGTGTGTATACATTTCCAAAAACTATTGTAGCAGCTTCTTTTGTTGATGTTTCTTTGTCTAATAATTTTCCAAATGCTATTGTTTCTCTTAGGCTGGGAGAATAAAATAATTCTTCAACTGCTGCTGCTTGTCGAAGTATGTTTGCCAATTTTATTCCTTGCACTAGTTCTGATTCGTGATTTCCTGAGACATATTTTTTTATGATTTCTAATTCTATGTCTTCTGGTGGATACTCCAAACTAATTCGTACGGGAAATCTGCTGAGTAATTGTGGTGGAAGTTCTTTTGTTCCACTATGGCTTAGAGGATTAATTGTTGCAATTACAAACCAATTTTCTTTTGCTTTGATTAATTCTCCTGTTGATTCTTTTAATACAATTTGTCGTCTATCGTCAAGTGCTTCATCTAATCTCAACAACACATCAGCTTCTGCTGAATTAACTTCATCTAGATATAACATACTTCCTTCCCTCATTGATTTTACCAATAAACCTTCATCAAAACTCACAGTCCCATTAGTTAGGGTTTTGCTTCCTACCAAATGACTCTCTCTTGTCCTTAGGCTAAAGTTAATTGAGTCAAGTTTGGCCCCCTTACTTCTTACAAAATCTCTTACCAAAGATGTCTTTCCAGTCCCTTTAGGACCAATTATTATAACAAAAAGATCAGATTCATATGCTTTATTTAATATTGGAATGGAATTATTCCAATCAAGATAGAATGATTCTGACAAGTAACAACTAGTTATTCTCCTCGATATTTAATTTTAGATCTATTTTCCGAATGTATCAATTTTTGCATATGATTCATCCAGAGTTTTGTGTAAGGATTTTTTCCATTCTTCAAATCCAGATGGATCTTTTGGATAATTGTTATAGTGTTCCACTAACCACCGATTTTGTCCAGATGTGTATTTTAGACCTTCTGCAACCGTTTTATTCAAAATTCCTCTGATAATCATTCCAATCTTTCCAAGTCCAGAAAAGTCTGGATGTTCTCCTTTGCTAATTGATTCTACATCAAGATTTCCCAAAAAGTGTTTCATCCCGTAACTGATTTGTTCATTTGTCAATGTTTGAATTAGTCTTCTGAAAAGTTCCAAACCTGCAGTCTTGTATCCGTATTCCTTTATGAAATCACGATTAAACTGCCAAAGTTTCTTTTCTGAAACATCATTTTGTTCAATCGCTTGTACTATATTACTTCCAATAATAGCTCCTGCAATAAGTGCAGGACCGATTCCTCCTGCATCAATTGGCTTGGGCATCCAAGCAGAGTCACCAACCAACATGTATCCCCCTGATACAAGACAATCATTTTGTCTTCTTACCGAAACTTGAAAAATCCCTGAATTATTGTTAATGTCCTCTATGTCTTGTGATAATTTTGCATTTTTTATCGCTTTATTTCGATGTAAATATTCTTCCATTAACGATTGAACATTATCCTTCTTTCCTAATCTGTTGTTTCTTTTTTCTAATAATGTTTTTTCAATACCCAAACCAATGTTGACCTTCCTTTCCCCTTTTGGGAAAACCCATCCGTATCCTCCAGGTGCAATATCCTGGTCTAGATGTATGATACAATAATCCGGATCAAATTCAGTTAGGTCTCTTGTTCCTGGCTCAAAATACATAATGTATCTTCCAGTAGATTCTAAATCTCTCCTATCGATTCTTCTCTCAACTTTGGTGGAGTTTTTCAAGGTATTTCTGAGCATTGAAGTAACACCAGTTGCATCAACCACAATTTTTGCGGTTTTTTTGTATGGCTGCTTTGTTTTGTTATTAATTCCCTGAACCCCTACTACTTGTTGTTCATTGTAGATTAAACCTGTAAGATTAATTTCAAAATCAAATTCAACTCCCATTTTTTTTGTTCTTTCATTTTGTATTTCTGGTAGTTTTTGGCGATTGAGCATATATCCTTCCCCATCAAAGGGAATTGCAGTTTCTTTATCGGGAGAAAATGCCATCACACCTTTTACATCATGTTCGATTTCTGGTCTTGTCCATTGAACCTTGATCCTTTCAGTCATAAAGTCAACGGCTTCTTTTGAGCATGCATCTCCACATGTCCAACCTGACATAGATTTTCTTCCAGGATAAATTTCGGCATTTCTATCAATTAAAAGAATTTTTAAATTTTGATTTGAATAGTGTGCAATTGATTGAGCTACAATAGTTCCCGTTAAACCTCCTCCAGCTACAATTACATCGTAATCTGTCACAATAGAAATCGCCGTTAATACGTATTTAAAATAATACTTTAATGGTTTTGATGAACGATGTGTAGTTTGATCTATTTAAAATTCGGGGTCGGTTCGTCGCGGCGTCTTCATGGCATTTGCTCAGACTGGAGCGGCTATTATCTCCTCATTCCCAAATTAATTTATCAGGTTATTCCTATTTATTCTAGTTGACCTTTTGAAAAATTTTACTAAAAACTTTGACTGTATCTTTTTTGTTGTAAATTGGAGCATGAATTTTTAGTCTTATAGCGTCTTTTTCTTTGAAGGTTAATTTTCCTTGGATAAACTCCTGCTTATCAAATCTAATATGTAAAGTTGAATTTTCTGTCCTTTCTTCGATCTCCTTGATTATCTCACTTTTTTGATTCTCTGATAACATTTTTAGGAATTTTTCTAAAAATTGAAGTGCAAGTTTTTTTGTGATTATTGCTCTAAGGATTGTAATTGGATTCTCAAAATGACCAGTAACATGTGAAATTGAAAAGGCCTCTTCCTCTAATCCAAATATTTCATTAAAAGATTCAAAAAATTTTACAATGTCCTCGGTAGCATGTACAATTACATCTATTGTTACTTCTAACTTTGCCATTTTAGTAAAGTAGAATTGTTATGTGATTAGGCTTCAAGTAATGCTATTTCTTTGTCAGCAGTTCTAATTAATTTCACTTTCTCAAGACCCACATGTCTTATTTTAATTATTTTCTTTATTGCAGCCATTATATCTGAATTAATTTTACCATAACATGTAGCTTGTACAAATTGATCGATGGTCATTTCTGGCACTATTTTATTGATAATATCCCTTATAATTAATCTCAAAGCATGTTTCCTTGAAGTGTTAAGTTGTCTGTGTGTAAGGGCAATTACTTTAATTCTAAAAACATACCCATCTTTGGTTTTTGCATCAATAATGAAGTTTATTTTAGATGAACCACGCCTAACTAAACTTCTCAAAAATTCTTTTGAATATTCAAATCGTTTGAAAATTGTACTAGCTTTATCATCTTTGATCTTATCTAGTTGAAAATACATTTTGTATTGATGTTGTGAAGGATCACCTTTCAGAATATCATACAAAGTAACTTCTAAAACTCTACCTTGCGCATTTTTATCATCTGTGATTGGAATGTAGGCTATTGGAACATTGTTAAATGAATCTGGTGCATTAACTGTTATCCATTTTTTCTCTCTCCACTTGTCCTTTGTTCGACCTTTTCTACGCGCCAATTATTATCGACCTTTGAATCCAAAATATAAGGGTATGCGACTAGATGATATTTTGCCCCATGAATTTTTGTAAAACTTTAGGTATTGTAATATGTCCATCTTTATTTTGGAAGTTCTCCATAATTGAAACTAAGACTCTAGTTGTGGCAACAAGGGTACTGTTCAAGGTATGCAAGAACTTTGTTTCTTCATTTGTCTTCTCTCTATATCGTATTTTTAATCTTCTTGCTTGAAAATCTAAACAATTTGAGCAGGATACGATCTCTCTATAGGCATTCTGGCCAGCCATCCATGCCTCTAAATCATAGGTTTTGGCAGATATTTTTCCCATATCCGCTGAAGAAAGAAGTATCACTCTATGAGGGATTTCTAATTTCT
>JADFOW010000017.1:0-17288 GCA_022562615.1 Nitrososphaerota archaeon | reverse complement strand
CAGGATACGATCTCTCTATAGGCATTCTGGCCAGCCATCCATGCCTCTAAATCATAGGTTTTGGCAGATATTTTTCCCATATCCGCTGAAGAAAGAAGTATCACTCTATGAGGGATTTCTAATTTCTGATAGAATTCCTCGGCAATGCCTATCATACGTTCATGTTCTTTCCATGAATCTTCAGGGCGTGCAAATACAAACTGCTCAATTTTTTCAAATTGATGTACTCTAAAGATTCCTTTTTGATCCCTTCCATGAGCCCCTGCTTCTTTTCTAAAACATGAACTTATTCCAGCATATCTTAGTGGTAAATCCTTACCTTCAATTATCTCACCAGAATGCATTGCAGCCAATGCATGCTCTGACGTTCCAATCATGTAAAGGTCCTCATCCTCAATTTTGTAGATTACTTCTTCAAAATCTTCAGCAATTACTGCACCCTCCATTGATTGATGATTAATCATGTATGGGGGCTGAACAAGGGAATAATTTTTCTCAGTTAAAAATTCTAAGGCATAATGTATTAGCGCTTGATTCAATCTTACCAAATCATTTTTCAAGTAATAAAATCTTGCACCAGCCACCTTGGCAGCTCTTTCAAGATCAATCAAATCCAATTTTTCTGAAATATCGATGTGATCCTTTACTTTGAAATCAAACTCTGGAATTTTTCCCCATTTCTTAATTTCCTTATTTGCAGAATCGTCTCTACCGATAGGTACTGATTGATGAACAAGATTGGGAATAGTTAATGCCAATTGCATGTATTTTTTTTCAATTTTTGCTTGTGATGATTCTAGACCAGATAATTCTTCAGATACCCTTTTCATCTCACCTAAAATTATAGTTGCATCTTCCCCGATTTTCTTTTTTTGAGAAATTTCCAAGGTAAATTGATTTTTCTTTTTTCTTATTTCGTCTGTTTTCAGTATGAACTCTCTCCTTAGCTTATCTGCATCTATCAGACCATCTAGATCAAATTCAATATCTCTTGATTTCAGCATCTGTTTAATAATCTGAGGATTTTCTTTGATTAATTTCGGATCTAGCACTATTCAATCACCTTCAATACAACTTGAACATGGGCTAAAACCTCGTCAATGGTAGCAATCAATTTTTTCATATTGTCCTTACTTTCAAAATTAAAAACAACCTTGTTATCAATATTCTCCACATTGAGACTTAAGCCTTGAGGGAAATTTACATTATCAGGATCTAGGGCCTCTTTTACGGTTTGAGCCTTTTCTTTTGATAGATTATGGAGAATTATCTGAACTTGACAGGTTAACGACATTTACATCTAAATAATCTAAAAAGTCATTTAATTTGTCTTTAGTTATTTTTGCCCCAGCGGCTGCATCATGACCTCCTCCTATACCATTGAATTTTTCGGCTCCTGTTTTCATTAGCTCACTTAGGTTAATGGATGATTTGCATCCAAAAGACTTTCTAGATGAAAACTTTATGGTATTTTCTTCTCCTTTAGTCCTTAAAATTATGATTTTTCCTGAATTGTGTGGAGATCCGGCAATCAATGATGAAATAGTTCCTGTCATGGTTTCAGGAACAACTCCCTCTCCATTTACCATAACACAGGTCTCACTTTCAGAAATCCTCCATCTTTCATTAGCTAATACATTCATGTATTCTCGGATTAATTTTCTGTATTCTGTAAGTATGGTTTCTCCTTCTCTTAGAATTTTGTTTCTGTCGCCCATACAGATTGCCATACCAACTCCAGATTTACTGATTCGACCACAAGAGTTTAACATGGTTGAAAATTCTCTTCCATCTCGCAAAAAACTTCTTCTATCTTCTCTTGGAAATGTGTAGGTGTATCCAATTAACTCAGACATAATATCTGTGGCATTTTTTCCAGAGGTAAATTTTGTAATTTCTTCAATAACCAATCTCTTTTCATCCTCATTTAGCTCCGCGGGAACTCTCCATCTTCCTCCGTCCTTTAGCTGAATCCCAGAAGAATTTAGTAAAGATAAACAGGCATCTCTATTCCAGGTGAGTCCTTCAATAAAAGGCTGGGAAGTAAATGCCAAAGCATCAGGAAGAGGCCTAGTTTCTCTTCCCACCAGAAGCAAATCTAGGTCAATATCTAGAAGACCAAGTTCTTTGGCAGTGTTGGCAATTTCAAAATTCTTACCGGTAAAAGATTTTTTTTCGCCTTGATCTTGCCGATCCCCTAAAGCCGCCACAACTGCCACTGCAGACAAATCTGAATTTTTATCATCAAGGGACATTGCGGCAAGATATGCCATCCCGCCAGCACAAATTTCAGTTCCTCCATCTATGCCATATTTCCAGGCATTTATGACTCTCGGATTCTCATATTCAGTTTCTGATATTTGATGATGATCAAGCACCATCCACTCTTCCCCCAAGGATTGATCTAAATTATTTGCAAATCCTCCTCCAAGGTCTGTTATAATATGAAAATCTCTGGAATCTTGTTTGAGTGAATCTATTACATTTTGACTAAATTCTTTTGAGGTTCGAAGGGTACATTTTGCCCCTGCTCTAATTAGGGCCTTGGTGATTATACTGCCTGATGTTAACCCATCACAATCAAGATGAGTGGTAACTGAAATTGATTTTTGAGATTTTATGCAATCAGAAATTTTGTCTTTGAAAAATGAAAGAGATTCATCAAGAGATCTTATCATTATTCTAATTGAGCAACCACGGATTTATATTTCCAGTTTTTGGGAATTCGACCTATTCTTTTGTAATAAACTGACAGTCTGTGGATTTTGGCCTCAATTAATTCCAAGGATCTGACATTTTTATTATCTCCGTTGTTTAACTTTAGGTGTTTTTGGAGACCCACTGCTTTTTTTACAATATTATCTAGATCTTCTGGCATCTCTGATATGAGATTATTTTCCGTTAATATCTCTCCAATACTTTTTTTCAAGATTGGTTTTACCAAAGGAATTGAATGTTGATCTCTTAATTTAATTCCAATCTGGCTTGGGGTCATATCATCTTTTGAATACTTTATGATCAGTTCCTCTATTTCTTTTGGACCTATTGTTATCCATGAAGGAGCACGTAAGGTTACAGGTCTAATAGAATGTGATTTTCCATGTCTGTGGGTATGCATTCGTCCCATGTTGCGGCTAAATTTGGAACAAAATTAAACGTTGCTTATTAAAATTTCATAAATCTTTTTGAAATTTGGATTTCAGAATAAAAGTTAAATAAGCACACTGGCTTCAAAACCACAGGTAAACTGTATGAATAGCAAAGTACTATTAACAGCATTCTTAATTGCTGTATTTGTCGTAGGTTACTACGGATCAAGCGTTGTAGCATTTGCACAATACATGGGAAACGTAGGTGGACAGGGGGAAACCGGAAAATTTACCTTAGAGGAGGCACTAGAACTTCAAAGGCGAAGAATTGAATTGGTAAAAGAAAATCCAGACGCTGGCTCAGGTACTCCAGTTATTGACGCAGCTGGTGTAGGCGGAGCTGCAGTAATTACTGCAGCAGTCTTAGGTGGTATTTCAAGCGCTTTCTTCATAAAGGGTAGATCAGGCAAATACGCAGCATATGGCAGAGGATAAAAAAAATAACATATTTTTCTCTTATTTTATTAGACACCTTTATTGAAAATATTGATCTCATACTTTTTGATAATAACAGAAATGTATATATCGCAGAAATTGAGCCAAGATATGCATGACTCCTATTATAGGAACTTTCCTAAACATTCTGTCATCGGTAACAGGACAATTAGGACCAAACTATGATCCATTATTCTACGATGTAATGATTTACATCTTTGGTACCATATTGTTCTCAATATTCCTCTTGGCACTTATCTCATACCATTTGCGTGTACATGGTTGGGGATACAAGGACAACCGTGAGAGATGGATTGATGAATTGGACAGACACTTTGAAAGAGAAGGTATCGGTCTTATTCCAGACAACGGCAAATACTGGTAAAATAACTCTTATCTACTTTTCATTATTTTTAATAAGTCTATGAGAATTCTGTCGATGAATTTTGACTAATTTTTCAAAAAGTCTAAAGAAACTATTTTTCTGGAAGGAAATCTGAATCTTTTGATTCATCAAAAGCTTTTGACGTAAATTCTGCTCTGTAGTGGTAACCGTCTTGTAGTGGATGGTTGATAAAGTGATTAGATTCCTGCCCATTTACATACATGGTGGACTTTGACTGTTCCATATCCCTTAGAGGAAAGTCCCAAATCCACAAAAAGTGGCCAATCTCAAATTCTGGATCTTCCTTCCATTCTGCATACACTGTTCCATCATTGCTAAGGGTGTAAATTGCTCGTTGACATCCTCCTTCCGTGAAGCCAATATTGGCTGGAATGTCGGCTTTTTGATTATCTACATAAACTTCTACTGTGAAAGATATCTTCCAGTTTTTTTCTATATCGTTAATACAGGCACTGCGTGGTTGTTCGCCTATGATTGGATTTACTACCATTGTGGTGAATAATACGGCAACAGCTCCTACCGCTGCAGAAAATAAAAGAAATTTTATAATCTTTTTTCTCTTGTAGGGATCACCCATCCCAGGCCAAATCATATAGTTTCTCTCTGAAGATTACTTAAAGTCGTTTCTCTTAATCGTTCATTTTCTCAATAGTATCCAGTTTTTTTATATTAAAACTGAGTATAATCATCTAGTTTTTCTAACATAAAATTTGGTTCGATTTATGAGTTTTTCTTACCAAAGACGTAATCGAATTAAAATTAAAAGGAAAAAGGTGGAGTTTTTAGATTACTTGCCAGGGTCGTGTTGCAAACGTGATTACATAACCTACACCAATAATGATTGATTGGTATGCGATGTTGGTATATGGAATTGGTTTGATAATTGGATCCCCTTCGACAACTACTGTTTGACCTGGACCAAGTCCTGGACCTACGTTAGCAACATTGAGTTGTGTGTGTACGTGATATACACCAGCTTCGAGTGCTTTTGCAGACAATGAGTAATCTAAGACAGAGTTCCCTGGCATGTCAAAGACATTTCCTGGTGGATCTCTTGCCAACATTTCCCATCTATTTCCTGCATTAGTAGATTCTGAGAAAATGGATAGCCATCCTCTAAGGTCTCTTTCTACTAGACTGACTAATGTACCTTGAAGTATTATAGTCTCGCCAGTTTGCAGGGATTGTCTGTTGAAGGTTTCATCCTCAATTCTGATGAAACGACTCTGGAGTTGTGCTTGGACACCATGTGCATCAGCAGTTGGAAGAATTGTTTCTACCCAGTTGAAACCGAGTGTTCCTAGTGTGAGTACAACTGCTAGTCCTAATACGAAAATCTTTTTTTCGACCATAATTATCCCTAATAGTTTGGAAAATAGTTTACATCGTTATATGTTTTACCTTGATACCGAGGATCGATGGGTAATTAATGATAAGCATTAGTGTTAAACATTGAAATCATTAAAAAAATGATAAAATTATTTCAAATTATCTAATTAAATAGAATAAAAAATAACAAAAATTTACTGAATTTAGTTATAAATTTTATAAAATATACTATTTATGAAGCTCTTCATTTATATCCTAAATTACCCTGTTTATAATTATGGCACAGATGCCCGCATTAATACCAAAAGAAGTTGAGATCCAGAGACTAAAGAAAATCTGGCTCATGATTCTAGCTTTGGGATCTATTGCAGCCTCAGTAGAAGTAGATAACTTCGTTGACGGTTCTTTGCATCAGACATCTATCCGCGATAGTGCATTTACACCAGCACACTGGTGGTTATACTCCCACTTCATTGCATTACCACTTGGATGGTCGGCATGCGCAATGTATGATAGAAAAGTTCCAATTCTCAGAGGTCCAAATAACTCTATAAACACTGGATTAAAGATGACAATTCTAGGTTATCTTGCAACAATGTTTACAATTGGAATCAATGAGATGTGGCATTTCTGGTTTGTAGAGGAAATCTTTTCAGTACCGAATCACTGGATGTTCAACATGGGTGTTGTAGTAGCATTCATGGGAGCCTTAGCATACGTAGTCAGAATATATGCAAGACTTATTGAACTAGGAGCAGAAACTCCAGGTGAGAATCCATACATAGCAGAGATGTACAAGATGGCCTTAGAAGGCAAATTGTACAGTAGAACAATCCCATAGACCAAAGTGTAAAAAACACACTTTTTTTTCTATTTTATTTTAAAGATGGACGTTGATCGTTTTAGGCATTTAATTTAAGAAAGACTTAAAAGGATTCTGAATATTATAAATCCAGAATGACTCTTCCTAAAGGATTCGGTTCTGGCGGTGGCGGTGGTACAGGTAGTGCTGACGTAGAACGAATGATTGGAAAACGCGTAGAAAACATGAGTGGCTTTATTACTTTAGCATACTTAGCAGCATGGGGAGCTACCTTTGGCGGTACTGCAGCAGGATATTTCTATTATCCTTGGGCATATCCAACAAATAGCGGTCACTTTGCGTTCATAGTTTTGACAATTATTGAGTCAATTGGATACATCTTCTGTATTAAAGTGATGCAAGAGGGTTCCAATAAGAATAGTAATCGTCTAGTGGCAGGGGTACTTGCTTTCACTGCAGTAGGCACGTTATACATCTCAATGTATGTCGGATTCTAGAAGGTAAATCCTTCAGACACTTTATTTTTCATTTTAATTAGAATCCCCGATCCTCACAACACTCTAAAATTTTATATACTGACTGTTTTACCACACAATATGGTCTGGTTAAGACGAAGTACTCATTACTTGTTCATAGTAGTGGTTGCAGTAAACTCAACACTATTATCAATTAACGCAGGTGATTACATTTTCTATACTGACTGGGCTTGGACATCGTTCGTGGTATTTTCCATATCTCAAACGTTGATGCTTTCAGTAGGTGCAGTATATTATCTGACATTTACGGGCGTTCCAGGAACAGCGACGTACTACGCTCTTATCATGACAGTATATACATGGATAGCAAAAGGTGCATGGTTTGCACTTGGATACCCATATGACTTTATTGTCACACCAGTATGGCTACCATCAGCAATGTTGCTTGATCTGGCATATTGGGCTACAAAGAAAAACAAACACTCTTTGATACTGTTTGGCGGAGTACTGGTAGGAATGTCATTACCGTTGTTCAACATGATAAACCTGATAACAGTGGCAGATCCACTAGAAACGGCCTTCAAATACCCGAGACCGACACTACCACCATATATGACACCAATAGAACCGCAGGTAGGAAAGTTCTATAACAGTCCAGTTGCACTAGGTGCGGGAGCTGGTGCAGTGTTGGGAGTAACGTTCACAGCACTTGGTTGTAAACTAAATACTTGGACGTATAGATGGATGGCCGCGTGGTCGAAGTGGGACTAAAAATCTAACCTTTTCCTTTTCATTTTATTATCTTGATAGAGTTTTCTATGATGTTCTAAAAATTTGATAAAAAAATATTGTACATATTGTGATCTTTTGTTGCCCATTTTGACGATATGCCATATTGGGATAAGTACATGTGAGACAACAATTCAATCATCTACTAATAACTCCAAAACCATTTGTCAAATGGGCCGGAGGAAAGCGGCAGTTAATTCCAATTTTAAGCGAAAATTTACCCCAAACCATGGGCACCTACTTTGAGCCATTTTTAGGTGGTGGTGCATTATTATTTCATATCCTCTCAGAAAGAAACGGGCAAACATGTGGAATTTCTGACCTAAATTCAGATCTTGTTTTATCTTATATTACAATTCGGGATAAACCAGCAGAATTAATTAATTCCCTAAAAAATCATGCAAAAAACTATCAAAAAGACTCAAAGTCATATTTCTACTCTATCCGTGAAAGCAATCCTCGTAGTGCAGTTGAAAAAACCTCGAGATTACTCTTCTTGAATAGGACCTGCTTTAATGGTCTATATCGAGTTAACAGTAAAGGAAAATTCAATGTCCCTCTTGGAAGGTACACTAATCCAAACATTGTAAACGAAGAAAACATTCGTTCAGTTAGCCAAATATTACAATCACGTAAAGTCTCAATCAAATGTCGCGATTTTGAGTCAGTTCTAGGTGACACAAAGAAAGATGATCTTGTTTATTTTGATCCTCCATATCAACCAGTAAGTAACACTGCTAATTTTACCAGCTACACCCACAAATCTTTCACCTACGGTGATCTAAAGAGACTAGCAAAACTATGTTTGAAATTAGATTCAAAGGGATGTAAAGTCATGCTATCCAATTCCAACTCTCAAGAAGTGGCTGATATGTTTGCCGAAAAACAATGGAGACTCAAAAAAATAAAAGTAAACCGATCAATTAATTCTAATTCTAAGAAAAGAACTGGTCATCATGAACTTTTGATTAAAAATTATTAAAGCTTCGAACGGGATCCGAACCCGTGACCTTTACATTACCAATGTAACGCTCTACCAGGCTGAGCTATCGAAGCACGATTAATCGCAAAAGAAAATACTTATAATTCTTCATCCTTGTTCCGACCTCTCTAAACTGTTAAATTTCATAGATATTTTTATCATCTGGAGGAGTAATCAAGCCTGGCCAAAGAAAGCATTTTATGCTTTTGGACATGCAGGACTTAAGATCAAAATAATGGGTGATCCTGTCTTTCAGGAGTTCGTGGGTTCAAATCCCACCTCCTCCACTGCTCTATTTTGGATGTTTTATTCCTCTGGCATTAAGAACTTCGTAAACGTCTGGAAGTGAAAATACAAAACCGACATGTACGCAATCTTTTTCATCACAAAGCTGACAAAATAACTCTCCTCTTTGAACAGCAACCTCGGCAATTCTGTTTTTAATATTGTCTTTTAATATTACCCTATCATCATCTACTGAAATTTTTTCAATTTTTGGGGCATATCTAGCAAAAGTCTTGTCTTTTTGCATCGACTCTTCCAACATGTAAGTAACATAACCTGAAAAACTATTGACACCTTTCATTGCCAGTCCGGCTTTATTCTTTTGATAAACTTCTTGGAATCTATCGTAAACAGTTTCTGAAACAGTTATTGATTTGAATCCAGGTTTTGGCAATTTACTTTCCTCTTACCGTACAATAAGGTACCGAACTATATATCGTTTTATTGTGAAAAAGATTATACTCCAATTAAAGGAAATTAGTCTTTATACAATAGCATAATTCACATGCACTATGGGTAGAGGATATAGAATTGATGAACTAAAACAAAAACTCATCGAGGTGCTTCAAGATTCAAAGATGGGAATGTCCGGAATTGAAATTTCTGAAAAACTTAATGTTAGCAGAATTACAATGACAAAATATCTTAAAGTGTTAGCAGCAGAAGGATTTCTTCGACAAAAAATTATTGGGAATACAACTCTATGGTTTTTAGAATTAGGTCAAGAGACTTTTATTTTCCCCAATGATTACTTTAAAGTTGAATCACATTATTTGGATTATTTGATAAAGGGATCAGAAAGTCAAGTATTTTCTTTAATTAAAAATTGTATTTACTCTGATGCATCTGTTTACAAGTTAATAATCGAGGTAATAATTCCTGCAATCAACTCTATACAGGCTCTCTATGATGAAGGGAAAATTGGAAATTCCGAAGTAAAATTCCTAGGGAATGTTATCTCAAAGTCTCTTCAAATTTTTAATCAGATTACAGTGGAATCAAATCTAAAAAAGAAAATTATTGTACTCTCAGGCGATCCTGAAAGTACTCTATTATCCGAAGCGGCTTCTGCTTCTTTTCATTCTACTGAATGGACTGTATTTCATTTGGGGGATATGTCATCAGCAATTAACGTGCTATTCGATCTTGATTTCCAAAAACTTGTTAGTAAAATTTGGAAACAAAAGTCAGGAATATTGATAGTTTTAGTTTTCTCAAAAACCAAGGAGCGCCTTAACTTCTTTGCCGACTCAATTAGCACAATCAAAGAAAAAATGGGAAAACAAATGAGCCTGGTTTTATGTGGAAAGATTGAGAAAAAAGCAAAATTAGACTGTGATTTGCAAACTGAAAAATTTGAAGATGTCATAAACTGGTCTGAGACAGTTTATGAAAATTCAAAGTAAAAAAGTGGGCCCGGTGTGATTCGAACACACGACCTTTCGATTTCTGAATGTTTTATCAGTCGAACGCTCCAGCCAAGCTGAGCTACGAGCCCTCATCCCATTCTCTAGGCATGAGTCATTTAAGTTTAATTTTCCTTCCATTTGATTGAGCAACCAATAGAAGGTTCAAAATCTTTTTTTATTTTTTCATTAGATAGCATCTTTTCTATATTGATAATCATTGTTTTTTCAGTAGCATCATCATCCGGTTTCATTGCATTATCTATTCTACCATGGAAAAATAATTTCCCCTCATTATTGAACAAGAATGGATCAGGAGTACACACGGCTCCATATTTTTTTGCAATTTGTTGTGTGTCATCCACCAAATAATCAAACTTTAATCCTTTCTCCTCAGCAGTTTTTTTCATATTTTCGAAACTATCTTCAGGATAATCTTTTGAATCATTACTATTGATTCCAATGATTGCAATTTTGTCTCCAAGCTTTTCATACAATTCATTAAAAGCATCAAATTTTGCTTTAACATATGGACAGTGATTACACATGAAAATTATAAGAATTCCTTGGTATTCACGATAGTCACTTAGTTTATGCTTTTTGTCATCAATTCCTAAAAGCTCAAAATCTGGTTGACTGTCCCCAGTTTTTAATTTTACTTGAGATTCTAATAAAACCATAACAAAACTAATTTTTTTTCAAATAAAATTCTTGCCAAGAAGACAACAATTAAAATCCTCACTCAAAGTATTCCTCACGTGGGCTGGTAGTATAGCCTGGTAGTATACCCGCCTTGCACGCGGGGGGTCATGGGTTCAAATCCCATCCAGTCCACTTGCAATAAAATCGATCCATTCTAAAAAATCAAATTTCTGGATGGATTTAAATAGGATTAGCTTTTGATTTACAGTATGACAACTATGGCAGACGCATGGCCTGTATGGATACCACTAATGGTTGGTTTACTACCTGGACTCATTTACTGGGTTGCACTTACTGCAAAGAAAAGCAAGTAAATTTAATATTTTTAATCTCTTTTTATTCTTCTTTTAGTAGAAACTAGGTTAAACGTTGTTACCTTTATTGTTGACTATATGATATGCTCTACAAATTAAATTATTATTTCGATACAAGTTGATATGCAGAAAATCTTTCTTTGTGCCTTTCTAATTCTAATGCTATTTCCAATTTCTTCGGGATTTTCTCAAAAACCCATTCCATCAACCCTTTCTGTTGCCTTAACTAGCGATTCTCCATTTGTTTACAAGGATAAGGAAGGATACACCATAGTGGTAGGTAACGTAGAGAACAGGAGTGAATTAACTTCTGTTACCAACGTCCAGCTAATAGCTAATTTTTATGATGAAACTGGAAACGAGCCACTAGAAACCGTTCTAGGTGGTACTATTCTTGAAGTAATACCAGAGTTAGGAACGTCTCCTTATGTTATTCAATCAGAATCGGCCAATCCAAACATTACGCATGTCTCTATTGTACTCAAAGGATTTTCCCCCTCTCCCTCTAAATCACAACAATTAGTTGTAGAATCTACTGACATCTTATTAGATGAGAATCTAAGAGTATCTGGAATTTTGACCAATGGTGGTTCTCCGATAACAGATACATTTGTTTATCTTGCATTTTATGATGCTTTTATTCCTCCTAGATTGATAGGAATATCTTCAACACAAATTGGAGATGTTGAGGCTAATGAAAAGGTCGATTTTTATTTTAATGAGGAAATTGATCAAAGGGCAATAAGTTTTCAAATATTTGCTCAATCCAATGTGTTTTATTCTAATTTTGTAGATGAAAAAATCCCACAACAAATTACGAAATTAGTTACAATATCTGGTGTTTCTCTAATTGATTCTCAAGGAAATAAACTCTCTGAAATTACAGTTGGGTCTACTGTGAATATTCAAAGTAAGGTCTTGATTCATTTCTCAATTGATCAAAAATCAAACGAAACTCCCTACACCTACTACGCTCAAGTAAAACAATCAGGTGAAAAACCATATGTAGAATTTATAGGAAAATTTGATGGTCGGTTTATAGGAACTGGTTCTCAATCAATATCAATTGATTGGATACCAGAAAACAGTGGTCTATTTTTTATTGAGACCTATGTGTGGGATAGAAACAATATTCCAATAGCTGACAAAGGACCTATTGTTCTAATTGTCGTAAACTAGTAGATTTATTTTCGAATAAACTATACTCAAGATATGAAAAAATTTGACTTGGTTGCGATGGGAGGGACTTTTGATGTTATTCATAAAGGTCACATAACTTTGTTATCTGAGGCATTTTCTATTTCTAGTAAAGTAATAATTGGTTTAACCAGTGAAGACTGGGCCTCAAAGAATGGAAAAGATCTTCTTAACAATTTTGACAAAAGACTTGAAAAACTAGTAAAAACTATAGAAAAAAATTTCCCTAACACTTCTTTTGAAATAAGTAAATTAGATAACGATTTTGGACCTGCAGTTTTGGAAAAAAAAGTACAAGCATTGGTGGTAAGTGACGAAACCTCTAATCAAGGAGAAGTGCTGAACAAACTACGCAAACAAAAGAACTTGCCTCCTGTGGACGTAGTGGTAGTTCCAATGGTTTTAGCAAAAGATGGCAATAAAATTTCAACTTCGAGGATAAAAAATCAAGAAATAGATTATGATGGAAACTTATTATCATTTGACTAGAAGATTGTCTATGTTTGAGTAATTGTAATAAAAAAAAATTTTTAGATCTCAAACCATGCCTATTATTCCTAGAATGATGAAAAAATTTGATAATGATGTATCTAATCTCAAGAAAGGACTTCAACCAGACAATCTTTCCTATTGGTATGATAAGATAATTAAAGAAACTATAGAAATGGCCCCACCATGGCTACAAGATAAAATCAAAGTCAAGCAGGATCCTATCCTAACCATGAAATTTAATCTTGATATTTCAAAAAGGGCTGTCAGATATTTTATGCTAGCAGTGGACGAAAATTTAGATGAAATGCCTTATTCTACAAGACTCTACTTTCTCAAAGTAGAAGAAATAATGAGTGCTGAGATGGATAAATCGTTAGTTTAATTTGAACATGTTTTAATTTAGGCACAAATTAAAGATCTAACTATCTATAACCAACAAATCTTTCAAATATTGACCGTTATGGAATTACACAAAGTAAGAACTGGAGAAAACAAATTCAGAAACAAATCAAAAAGTAGCTGGAGAGATAACCCATCTAGATCATTTCGAAATTCCCGAAACGATAGAGGTTCAAGGTACTCTAGAGATGATAGTAGGGGAGAATCTACAACTGTAACTTGTGCTGATTGTGGTACTGAATGTCAAGTTCCATTTGTTCCAAAAACTGATAGACCAGTATATTGTAGTGATTGTTTCAGAAAAAACAAACCACAAGATTCAGGAAACGATAGATACTCCAGAAACGACAAATACTCCAGAAACGACAGAGGTTCAAGATATTCCAACGTTAGAGATTCACGTTCAAGTGGAGACGATTTTAGGTCTAAAAAATCAAAAACGGAAAAATTTTTGAAAAAACAGGAGACTTTCTATTCCGGAGGTTCTGAAAAATTCTATAACACGCTAAAAGAAAAATTATATGAAATTCTTGGCGGTAAAGTTTGTTCTAGCTGTGGATTTAATGATGAAAGAGCCCTGGCGTTTAGTCATATGTATGACGATACTTTTGATAATATTCATAGGGGCGGAGTTGCTTCTTCATGGGGAAAGTATATCTCCGATCCACAATTGGCAAGAAGCGAACTGAAAGTTATTTGTTTAAACTGCAATGAAACTAAAAAGTCTATTTCAATACCTAAACAAAAAAGGGAAAATTTTGAAAAAAAGAAACGTTTTCCCAGATAAACCTCAAAACCAAACCTGAAATTCTATTAACACTTTAATTATTATAATTTTAACCCTAAATCATGGATGGCGACATGAAAGCACTAGGATTTAGTCTAATAGTAATGGTTGGTGTTGTGTCTCTCTATATGGTATTCATAAATTAAAATTTTTGTTTGTTCTAAATTCATCTCTTACCCTTTTACCATTTCAATATCTTGTTCAGAAACATAAATTGAGATGATTTTGTGCTCCTTTTCCAGCACTGATTGTATGAAATCTACAAAAACCTCAACTTGATACTTATCCTTTAGAAGAACACTATGGGCTGATTTATCTTTCAATTCCACTATCACTTCATTCTCTATTATGTTTAGAATTTTTGTAATGTAGGTTTCCTTGGAATCTTTAACTGAAATAAGACTAGATAATTTTTGACATTCGTATTTGTCTTCACAAATAACTTTAACTTTCATTTATCCTCATATAGAAATTCGTTAATCCGATCTTTTGCCTTTTCTCTTTTTTCTTGATGGATCTCAAGAAAGGCATTTATTTTTTCAATTAGAATTCCTTTCAGCTCTCCGGTGAGCATTTTTCCTGATTTATAATCATCATAAATTGTTTTTAGTTTATTATCATCTGGTTCAAAAAATATTCTTAGATATTGATATGATACATCAATGTCTGGATTACCACCAATTTTCCGGTGTTGTTCAATATCTGGCTGACCACCAGAAAATGCATACTTGTTAATTTTCTTTCTTACTACATCAGGCGTGTCAGTGGTATAGACAGTTCCATTTTCACTGGAGGCAGACATTTTCCCACCTGTGCCTTCTAATCCTGGAATCATAATGTTGTGAATTAAAGCTGGTTTTGGTTTTCCTATTTTTGGAGCAACATCTCTTGTTATTCTAAAATGAGGATCTTGATCCACTCCTAAGGGAATTAACACTGGTTTATCTTCAATAAAACATGGGGCTGATTGTAGTGACGTATAAAATATCATTCCAATATTGGTTTCATTTGTAAACCCAAAAACTCCTTTGATGTTTGAAAAATTAACCTTTTTAGCAACTTGGGCAGCAATTGGATACAGTGTATGAATATTTCTTGTATTGATTATAATTTTGGTATTTTCTGGTTTAAATCCCAGAGCAATAAAGTCTAGCGCATTTTCATATGCAAATTTTTTCGTATCTTCTAAAGTTAAATCTGGTTTTGTGTAGAATTTTTCATCATCTGTAAGTTGAAAATACATGTTTACATCAAATTTTTCCTGGAGCCATTTTGCAAAGACCCAAGGTACTAAATGTCCAATGTGTGTATGACCTGATGGACCTCTTCCAGTATAAAGGAAGAATTTCTTACCTTTCTCATAGTCTTCCAAAATTCTATTCATTTCTCTATGAGAGAAAAAAATCCCTCGTCTGAGCATGAAATGATCCTCTCCTGCGTTTTTTTTAATTCTATCAAGAAGTTCTGATGAAATTTTTTCAGTACCAAATCGTTTGATTAATTTATCATAATCAATATCTCCTTCAACATGCCAAGGAGTGACAACAAAGTTTTCAGTTGGCATTCAAATTGACTTAGGTTAAGGTTTAAAAAGTCTTTTTCGAACTTTCTGCTAGTGTCACAAGTTTTTCATAAAATAGAAAAAAAAATTATTGATGAATTAAAAATCGAATCAAAATTAACTCCTGAAAAACTTGAAAAATTAACAAAACTTTCTCCTGACCAAGTTAGACGCGGCATAGAGTGGTTGAAACTCAAAAAATTAACCATTGTAGACGAAACCAAAAATGTCAATTTTAGCCTTGGAAAAAATGGATTAGAGTCTCTTCGAGATGGATTGCCTGAGAGAAGGCTTCTTGATTTAATAAAAAAAGGCCCCATGAAAATATCAGACTTACAAAAACAACTTGGATCTGTTTTTGGTCCCGCTATGGGCTTGGCTAAAAAGAATAATTGGGTAGAATCATTGGGAAATGAAATTTTTCTCAAGAACTATCCTGTTAGCATCTCCGGTGAAAAAACTCTAAAACAAATTGGAAAAGACAATGTTCCAGAAACAAAAATTGACAAGAATGATTTGACAAGTCTTTTGAAAAGACCAGATTTTTTAGTTGAAAATATAGTTAAAACAAAGGAAATTTCACTTACAAAAACTTTCACAAAATCCTTTACAATTGATGCGGTTCTCATAGCAGGAGCAATAGATGTAGAAGCACAAGTCCCTGAAGTTTATGTTGCAAGAACTCATCCACTAAAAGATACTATAGATGAAATCCGCGAAATATTTGTCACTCTAGGTTTTACTGAAATTTTTGGGAATATAACTCAGCCAAGCTTTTGGAATTTTGATGCGCTATTTACTCCACAAGATCATCCAGCAAGAGAGTTGCAAGATACCTTTTATCTAGATGGCATATCCTCAAAAAAAATTGGAACGTCTGAGCAAATACGAAATGTTTCAAAGTCACATAAAAAGGGCTGGCGATATAGTTGGGACATTAATGAAGCCAAGAGAATGGTACTACGAACTCATACAACCTGTGTAACCATAAAACATCTTGCAGACAATAAACCCGACGAAGCTAGAGTATTTTCTCTTGGACGTGTTTTTCGAAATGAAAAAGTTAGTTACAAGCATCTTGTAGAATTTAATCAAATTGAAGGAGTGGTAGTTGGACGTAATGCCAATTTGCGAAATCTAATGGGAATTCAGAGAGAATTTTACCATAGAATTGGAATAACAAAAATCAAATTTTGGCCAACATTCTTCCCCTATACCGAACCATCTTTGCAGACAATGGTGTATAATGAAAGACTTGGGAAATGGGTGGAGTTATTTGGAATGGGTATTTTCAGACCAGAAGTAACAAAGCCCCTAGGGATAAACAAACCTGTTTTAGCTTGGGGGGGTGGAATTGAAAGAATTGCCATGTTAAAATACGGTCTAGATGATGTACGAGAATTTTACAATAACAACTTGAGTTGGCTTAGGAGTGCTACAAAATGCCAGTAGTAGAACTTTCTTATTCTAGACTTCAAAAATTAGTTGGCAAAGTCTCAAAAAAACAAATTTCTGAATTATTACCATTTCTGGGATTAGATATAGAATCAGAAGAAAAAGATCTAGTAAGAGTAGAATATAGTCCAAACAGACCTGACTATTCTACTGATTTTGGTATATCATTAGGCCTGCAAGGACTACTGGGAATTAAAACAGGTTCCATTAAATTAAAAATAAAAAAATCCAAGGATTATAGAATTAATGTAAAGCCTACCGTTTCAAAAATTAGGCCTTTTGTTACTGGAATTATTGCAAA
>JADFOW010000062.1 GCA_022562615.1 Nitrososphaerota archaeon | reverse complement strand
TACGAGTTGTCACAATTAATGATGCTATATTGGAAGGCAATATGACAAAAGCCCAAACTTAGATCTCCTTAATATCCCCCACTGTGTAAAATTGGCAGATGGTGAAGGTCACAAGAAAACCACATCCCAAAAAAAAGGAAAAGACTAGAAGCATTACCTATAGATTTTCTGAACACTTGGTAGATGAGCTAGAAACTGAGGCAATGGAGCAGAATATTTCTCAGAATGTACTAGTTAGACAAATCCTTGAAAAATACATAGAATGGTATAGGTTCTCTGAGAAAATTGGTATGATTCCAGTTCCAAAGAAAATACTTCAAACACTGGGAGATGGTATGAGTGGGAAAGATATTGATAAAATCATCAATGTGATTCTCCCAATTATTAAAGACAATGTGATGTTTATGAAAGGTGGTTATGATCTTAACCGATGCATAGAAACCTTTGAAGACTATATGAAAGCCTCAGGAATGAAATCTGATCATAGAGTTGAAGGTACATTACATAAATTTATAATTCAACATGACCTTGGTGTGAAATGGTCTGTCTTTACAGAACAGCTGTTGACACAGGTATTTCGTAGCTTTTTTCCTGATCAGAATCTCAAATTTGAAACTACAGACACTACAGTTATTCTAACAGTCGCCTTAGGTGCAGACTTTGACGAACACGTTTATTAAAAAATAAAAAAAAAGAAGATTCCTAGTAGCCTAGGAGTGTACCCAAGCCTAAGATGAGTGCTACGCCTGCAGCTGAAACTACAAAGGTCAAAGCTACAACTTTTCGTTGTCTGGCATCCCACTCTAAGTCTCTTACGCTAGTGATTTCTTTTTGGATTGTTTGTGTTGTCATACCTTTCATCTTTGATCATTTTGATATAATCAGTAGGACTGCATTGCATTGCAGTGCAATCTTACTCGATAATTGCTAGTTGACACAATTCATTTCAGGACGATTATTAAAAAATAAAATCCCTGATTATCTAAAGTGATTATCAAACTTGAAATTCTGTTATTCCTTTGAAATACCTCGTCGTCCATGTTAAATCATGGAATCACTACCAGTAACTCCAGAAAAAATACAGTGGGTTTACCAAGTTATGAAAAATTCTATTCTGTCTATTGATTCTTCAGCTCCTGCGTATGAGGCAGCCAAAATGATGGAAGATGCTAAGGTTGGTGCCCTGGTGGTAATGGAAAATAACCAGCCAGTTGGAATAATTACTGATAGGGACTTTGCCATAAAAGTAGTGGCTCATTCATTTCCTCGTGATACACCTGTACGAAGGATAATGTCACATCCAATAACCTTCATAGGTCCTCATGCCACCTTATGGGTAGCAGCTGAATTGATGTCTACAGGTAAGTTACGAAAACTACCTGTTATTGATGATGGTAAAGTAATTGGGATAATCACTGCAACAGATTTGATAGATTGTATGGTCTTAAACCCATTCTAAAGTTAAAATCAATTTTGAAAATTAACAATGAAAATTATCTTCTGTATTTAAAATAAGAAATAAGAAAAATAATACTGAAAGAAAATGTCCGTTTCAAACATAAAAGTTGAGATTAGTTCTGCAGCAGGTTTGTCCCTTGCAGCTGGAATTATCATTGTAATTGGAGGTTCTGTTTCATCTTTCTGGCATACAACATTCTTTCCACAAATGGGATGGATGATGGGGCAACAGTTTGCAAGCGGAATTATTGTTTCATCATTAGTAGGCATTGTATTTGGTGCAGTGGTGATTGTTGGAGCAGTCTTGATGTACAAGAAACCACTTCAAACTAGGCAGTGGGGCGTGATCGTGTTGACTGCATCAGCATTGAGTTTTGTTGGAATGGGAGGTTTCATGATTGGTGCAATACTGGGAGTAATCGCAGGAGTTATTGCATTAACGAAAAGTTAACCTTTAGAAATTAATATGACAGATTCAGTAAATTTCAGATTTGGAATATAAACAATCTTTTCATTACTTGTTTTTGCAACTGTTCTCATCAAATGAAACTCAATAATTTGAGCTTTTGTTCCATCAATTTCAATAAAGTCACCTACAATGATATTCTTATTCAGATAAAGCCCTATACCTGATACAATGTTTTTGAGATGATTTTGTATTGCAAAGGTTACCAGAAAAAAGCCTACTCCAATTGTGGCAATTACTTCTGCTGCAACATTAAACCACCCAAGGTCTATTCCCAAATAGCCAGCTTCTAGAGTTATTATTACCAAAGAAATAATGCCCAAAAGCTTTGAAGAGCCCTTCAGATTAGGTAATTTTGATTGGATTACAAATTTTGCAATAAAAAAAAGACCAACTGAAATAAAAACAGAAATTATAGCAAAAATAATATTTTCTTCAACCATAAGTTTTGATTATTTTTCCCTCTATCTAGTATTAAAACAGGATAAGATAAGATGTCCTGATGAATCCAAAGTTCAAGCTAGACGGTAAATTTTATGCCCAGATTTCCTATATTGGTTTTCATTTATGAAAATAAATCACGGAAACAAATGATACGGCATACCAGTGTACATCGTATGGGTTAACACCCGTGTTTCCGTGTGTTGCATCAAACCGAAGTTCAATACATTAAACATTACAAAGAAATTATAATTAAATAAATGATATAATTATCAATTTTGAAAATCATGATTGATAACTGTCATATTGATTTTTAATTCTAATTTACATATATTCGATATGAGTAATAATATTCCTTTGTTTGTAGTTGGTTTGCCAAAAGATGAACCTGTAGCTGAATTCCTTATGTCAAAATTTCGACACACCTTAGAAAAAGCTAGAAAAATACTTCCAGAAATCATCGAAGCAAAAATTTTAGTAAAATCTCAAAACATAGAGGGAACAAAAACGCACTATGATGTTAAATCTACTGTCATTACATCTAAAAATCGACTGAGTTATACCCAATCTGGTTGGGATATTCTCAAAATTTGTGACGAATTATGCAGAAAATTGGAAGGAGAATTATCCAAACATACCTATAATCGTCAAAGAGAAAGTATTCGTAAAAGAGGGGTTAACTGATGCTGTTTCAGAACATTCTTGTTCCTGTTGATTTATCTGACCAATCCACAAGAGCCTTTAAAGTGGCATTAGATGTTGCAAAAAAATACAATTCTAAAGTAACGATTCTTACATGTATTGAAGAATATGCATGGCATCACTTGTACTATGAATTAAAACCCAATTCCCAACTATTAAAAAAACAAAAAAAAGTTGTAAAAAAACATTTTGAAAAGTTAGAATTACTTGCAGAGAAAAATAACATTTCTCTAAAGTCTAAAATTTTAACATCAGAATCAGTTGTTAATGCTATTGTAACTTTTGCGAAATCACGAAAACATGATCTAGTTATAATTGGCTCTCATGGTAGAACTGGCTTGGATAAATGGCTTTTAGGCAGTGTTGCAAATGGAGTTTCCCAAAAAACTAAATGCCCTATTCTAATTGTAAAATAAACAGAATGTGGTATACTTGATTTTAATTCTGAACTAAATTCGGAGTTGTGACTCGTAACGAACTGTTATTCTAAAAATTTCGTAATAGAATAAAATTACCATTACTTGACAATGGTCACTGGAGCTTTTGCCTTATGTAAGATAAAGTGTGATGTACTTCCAAAAAAGAGCTCTCTTGGAAATCCCATTCCTCTGGTGCCAATTACAATTTGATCAATTCTGTTTGTAGGGTTATTTGCAAATGTAACTAAATCATAACCAGCCGTATGTCCAGCAAGTACCACACCTTCAAAATCAATTTTGCTTTTTTCAGCTTGTTTTTTTGCATACACAATAATTTTTCTCGCATCTTTTGGCCATTTTTTCTGGGGTATTTTTGGAGTATGAACTGCAGTAAAGATACCAAATTTTGTAACACAATGTATTCCAAGTATGGTAGTATTGGTTTGTTTTACCAACTTGATTGCTTCTTTAAGTCCTTTCATGGAATTCTTTGAACCATCTAAACAAACCATTATTTTCTTTAAACTCATACATAATCAATTCTGATTTTCTATTAATATTACAAACATAATTATCATTTTTGATTATCAAAATTAAACATCATGTTTGGATAATAAATAAGAAATCAATTCATCAAATACCATGACAGCAAAAAAAATTATGATATCTGGTCATCGTGGAACAGAAGTACATGAAGCTGAAATTGGTGAACAGAACTGGGCAGGAGATGCCTACCGAAAAGTCGAACTGGAAAAGCTCGAAAAAATCCCAAAAGGTTTAATCCTGAATTTTGGGAGAGGAGTAAGAACTACAACTTCAGGAGAGATGCCAGAACCACAACCAAGACCATCCACTGAAGGAATGGTCAGAATCACCAACAGAGGAACTAGTAGTAGGGCAAGTAAAAATAAGGGGACTACTAACTAGCTACTTTATTTTTTAAAAGTTTCAAATTCAAAATTGATAATTATGTTTGTATTATAAATAGAAAATTGAATTATGATTTTATATGACATTGAATAAAATGATAGTTTGTTTAGAGGGCTCAATGATCCCATCAGGGGTTGAGTTTGTCGGAATTATTAACGAAAAAGGTAGGTTGGTAGAGACTATTGGTAAAGATCTCCTTTGCGATATGCCAAGGG
Source organism: Nitrososphaerota archaeon (assembly GCA_022562615.1). Lineage (GTDB taxonomy): Archaea > Thermoproteota > Nitrososphaeria > Nitrososphaerales > Nitrosopumilaceae > Nitrosomaritimum. The sequence continues at coordinate 3,795 of JADFOW010000062.1, read as the reverse complement.
ACATAAAAGAGATGTTTTGTATGAAGATTGCACTACGAAGCTCCATGCAAAAAGATTTTGACGAGTATTTAGGACCAGTAAATTATTGTATGACGCAACGTGGCAATACAAAATTTATCTCGATTCCCGCGGTTAATGGAAATACTATATTGGGGATTACCAAAAAGAAGGTTGAACCTAGTGTAGTTGTTGGATGTGTTACTCAAATGTTACAATCTCCCAATCAATATGGGGATAAAAAAACATCCAAAAAAGAACAAAAGGAGATGAATCAATCTGAATCTATATGACACCAAAATAATTCGTTGTGTAACTTGTGACAGATGTGTAGGAGAAATTGATTATGATGCTGAAATTACACGACCAAAATGTGGCTATTGTGCAAATCTAATACCTGCAGGCGATGATAAGATATCATATACGGTAAACAGTATCAAGAATCAAAAGATTTTAGAAAAACTCCCTGCTGCAGTTCTTTGAGTAAAAAGAGACCTGACAGACGAGCGACATGTAAATGAGCCAGAACATTTTATCATCATTGATAATCTATGATTGATTTAAAAGAGGAAATTGAAAAATGACAGTATGGTAAATCAAAACGTTTGGATTGCAATAACAATTGTCTTGTTTGTATCAGGAATAGGTGTCGGTTTTGGTATATTCTCGAGTTCACAGGTAATGCTATCTCCAATGATGGGAGGTTCAATGAATTCCTTTACAAATAATCCGCAAGCATTGGAACAGATGATGCAGGATCCTGATTTTAGAAATGAAATCATGGAATTTATGATACAAGACACTGAACACATGAATCAATGGATGCTAGAAGATCCTCAACATAATACCATGATGATTGAAGAAATGAAACAAAATCATGATTTTATGATGGGCATTGCAATGCCTATGATTCAAGATCCTGGGCTTAGGTTACAATTATTGGGACACATGACTGAAAGTCCTGAAGCTATGGCCCAGATGCAACAGATGATGGGTGGTGAAATGACCGGACAGACAATGATGAGTTCAGAAAGTATGAAGGAGATGATGGAAGATCCTGAAACTAGAAATAAAATGATTGAATTAATGTCCCCACACATCACAGAAATGCAAGAACTATTGTCATCAGAATTAAGTGATGAAGAATTTGACACCAAAATGAATGAAATAATGGAAAAACACCATCAAGCATTGCGTGTATTAATGCACGATGAACCTTTAGGTCATGACGAGTCAATGAGTCATGATGTAACCCAAGAAGAATTAGGAGGACATGATGATTCTCACGACTAGATTAGTTATGAAAAACTTGGAACAAATTACCATGTTTGGAATGTTGGGAATTATAGCGATTTTGGTGTTGGTCACATCGATACAAACAACTACCTTTGCTGAAACAGAGGAGAACAGCGTAAACGACATTAGCATTAAAACTGTATTTTTGTTCAATCATGGAGAAGAAGAAATTAACACCTTCAAAGTATTCAGACAGATAGATGGTTTTATGGGACAACGTGATCCAAGCTTTGAACTTCAAGGAATTGTTGATGGAGGACATCCGTTGCTTTATGAAGAAGCCCACCAACAACATCACTATAAAGCACTGACACAAGATAAAAGAGATTTCGATGTTATGGTATCTCTCATAGATGGTGGTGTAACTAATGTTCATTTCTCGTACACTAGTTGCGACATTGTGGAGTATTTTGTTAAAACCTCAATTGATGTTAATCAGAAAGTATGGAGTGGAATGACACCATTCCCCCATGTAGAAACTTTTGTGTTTGAATGCAATGGATTTGATCCATTACATCAAATAGATGATCCAGAAAGACCCATCAAAACAACCGCAACAGATGATGAAATAGTTAAAGAAATTCCTAGTTGGATAAAACAGAATGCAGCATGGTGGGCTCAAGGCCTGATCTCAGATGATGAGTATGTACAGGGAATAAAGTTTCTAGTTGAACAGGGAATAATCAAATTCTAGATTTTTTTGTTTTCCAAAGAATTTGAAATTATTTTTTGGGAAGGATGAGAATTGAAATTACATAAAGAACTACAAGTGATGGCCGGTAGTTTTGAGGATAATACCGTGATAAAGACGGTTTGGGATTAAGCTGGTGAAAAATATTATGCCATTGAAAGATGATTTAATTCAAATTCAGCATTATGCTTTAGAGTGAGTCCATACAGACCTGCACTTATTTTATTAAAAATAGATGCGGGTCTTGGTAGATTCGAATCTAGAAAATTATGGTTCGAAAGAGTAATTTTAAAAATTGATCATTATTTTGAAAATAAATCTTAAATTAAATATAAAATGTATCGTACCTTATAGGATTCAAACATGAATCTATTTTGTTACCCAAAAATGATTCAAGCCTCTAAGGAATTGAATCTTGAATTTGTATAATCTGTATTGCATGAATAATATTTTACAATTTGTTTTTTTGGAGACGTACTATAGTAAACATATGAGCAATTAAAAAAAGAGGTACCAAAAATGTTGGAATTAGAACTAAAAGCGTATTTGAAATACTACTTCCTGCTGAGGATATATTTCCAATACTTATAGCTACAACTAGATCTCCAATTCCAAATATTGTGGCCACAGCTGCCATTTTACGGGCATGTTTTTTCATCTTCCATAGCATATATGATGCAGGGATGGCTAGAATTCCAGCTGTAAAATCTCCAACTCCTGCAGGAAGTGCAAACACTGCAGGTAATATCCCTAAAACCATAAGATACAAAAATAAAATTCCTCCTATGCGAGCAACATGTATAACCGTTAACCAATGAAGTGGAATACTAAAAATGAATTGTTGTACTGTTTTTGAAGATCTGTAAATAATGTAACTTCCAGCTATAGGACTTATCAGTGCAATTAGTAGTATAGGACTTCTTTGACCATCTTCTACATGAAATATTCCATTAGAAATTAAAACCAAAATTATTACAAACCAAGAAACAACAAGACCAGATAATACAATGCCAACTTTATGGTTTTTAAAATATGATCTTCCTGTAATGATTAAACCAAGACTGACTAGTGCAACGACAAAAACTCCTAGAACAAAAATGAGACTGTTAATCCATTCAGGAAAAGTTGTTTCTACCATATTACACGAAAATTTTGTCACTATTTAGGTTAGAAAGTATCTTATGAGGTATTAGATATACATAAGTATACTTTTATACTTAAATATACTAAGTATACCAGATAATAGTTTGATAGGAAATTACATATGGCTAAAATAAAAAAACAATCTACCACAAATACAAAAACTAATTCATTTTTGCCTGAAGGTTTTGTGGCATGCCCAATTCAAAACACACTAAACATTATGGGTAAAAAGTACACAGTTTTGATAATTCGAAATATGGTTTTAGGAAAACAAATTAGGTTTAATGAGCTATTACGCTCAATTACTGGAATAACCCCTAGATTACTTTCTCGTAGATTACATGAAATGGAAAAAGAAGGTCTGATAAAACGAGAAATTTTTCATGAATCACCAGTTAGAATTGAAAATCATCTAACTGAAAAAGGATTAGCATTGAGACCGATACTTAAAGAAATGGCCAAATTTTCGGCAATGCACTACGCCAAAAATGTATGCAAAGGTGGCAAAATTCCATCCAGATTTAAAAAATGATTGCCTAAAAAGGTGATCTTAGCGTGTTTATATGAAACAAAGCGTGCTGTAAACCTTGATTGTAATTAGAAAAGAAATTTAAGAAATTCCTGTAAACTAATATCATGGAACGCTATATGCTACATTTCAAAAATAA
>JADFOW010000061.1 GCA_022562615.1 Nitrososphaerota archaeon | reverse complement strand
CCATACGTTATTGAAATGTTATTGATGGTAGTTAATCCACCGAGTTGCCAGCATCCTAGCCCTATCTCAGATACAGATAGGTTTGTTTTACCTAATTTTCTTTGCTTTAACACAATTACAGATTTTTCTAATCTTCTATCTAATTGTTTTTAAGATAAAATTATTGTATTGATATCTGGATTCCATTGTTTGGGAATTAAAGTTAACATTTGATACGAACTGTTAACGAGAATTTTGTTCAGATGAATGTGCAGACTTCTACTACGATCTTCACAAATCCTAGAATTTATTGATTCGAATTAAACTATGCTATGGGTTTTCTGAATTTTTTCTTTATAACCTATGAAAAGGTAGAAAAGGTGGCAACCATGAGTGAAACTTGGAGAGAAAGATTAAGTCGACGACGACTTGAAATTGGAATCGAGGGTCCTGAATATGATTACATTCAAAAATACATTGAATTCTATTGCTCTGAGGCTGATCGAAGATGCAAAGAAATCGACATGAACAAAACTGTAGATGAAGTCATTAACTCTATGAAAGATGAAAAGTTTGATATGTTTACAAAAGGAGTTATTGATTCCATACACAAAAAGCGTGATTATGATCCTCATGACGAAGATAAGAAAGAGATTGCTCCATTAACTTCCTAATAATATTCCTGAGACAGAAAGAAGATATTCATTCCAATTTCGCTAAATCACTTTGAGGATTTTAATTAAATACAATTATACCAATTTACGCCTGTAGGGCTCTCCGATTATTTTATGTTCTTGAATTAATTCATAGAAGCTACTGCACGAGTTATGTCAGTTTTACTAAGAATTCCACAAAGAGTTCCATCTCTTTCCACAACCCCCGTACCATCAATATGATTTTCTAGAAAAGTTTTACAAGCAATTTTTAGATCCTCATTTCTTTTGACAGTGATGAGTCCCTTTTTCATTATTTCGCTCACCTTTACCCTCTTATTAAAAATGAGTCCAGAGGTAGGACCTAGTGATTTTTTCATAGTTTGCTCTTCTTGTCCTCCTTCGTTATTTTCAGAGGGAGCATGCTTCAAATAACTAAAAGGTCTCAAAAAATCTCCTAAGGTAACTATTCCCTTTGTTGATCCGTCTAAATTTTTAACTACAATTCTTGAAATATTGTTTTCAACCAATTTCTTAAGAACGTTGAAGGTGTTTTCATCTTCACTTACCCAAATGTACCTTGCAGTTTTGTAATCGTCTACCTTTCTGTGTCCTGGGAGAAGATGAGAAGCATAATAGCTGACAATGTCCGTTTTTGTGAATATTCCGTCAACATGATCCTCAGCACCTACTGCCAAAGAGCTTATTTTTTTGTCTAGCATCATAGCTGCACATTTTGGTATTGAAGTGGTCTCATCCACGTATACTATATTGTGCATGATTTTTGTGAGCGAGATATCAAGAATACCTTCTTCGTTTTTGTTTTTAAAAAGATAAAAGGCCCAATCCTTTGTTGAGACAATTCCAATATGTTTTCCTTGATCCTCAATTATCAGTCGACTTATTTTTGTGGTAGAAAGTTTTCTTGCAAAGTCAGAAAGTTTGGAATCTTTGTTGATGACTTCGGGCGAATTGATGATATCCTTGGCAAATTTGGGTATGAGGGAGGGAGGATCTCTATCTTGCATTAATCTACTGTATAAGATATTTCTTATCTTTATTATGAATTAAACAAAAAAATTGCAGGAACCTGTCCAAGACGCTTAATCTAACATTCAAAAACAAATCATACTTTCGTCTTACTCGTCCAACGCAGGTTTTTAGGAACAAAGGGGGGATTGCCTTTTTACTGATTGTCGATAAACCCCTTTACCCTTTCATAATCTCTACTAGGATTATGAACTCGTTTTCAAAATGCAAGGAAAAGTCAGATTTCAAATGCAAAATACATTATTGTTAAATGGCAGTATGCCCAATCCAAATTAGATGATCTTCATTAGTTTGATAAAATTCAAGAAAAAAGCTAAAGATGTTGTCGAAGTTGGAAATAAAGTTCTGCAAAACCTTCCGCCCGGAGTAAAGATTATCTCCTCTTACTGGACAATTGGAAGGTTTGATTCAGTGTGGATATATGAAGCTCCAAGTGAAAAAGAAGCAATGAAACTAGGAATAGCTATTGGAGAAGTGGCAAAATCCCAAACAATGGTAGCTCTACCTAGAGATGAGGCATTAAAGATTCTAGATTAAAGGAAACGACCCATCCAAAAAGAGATGATTTCAGGACTTTGAATGCGTAATCTATAGTAAAATTACGAATTATTTTTTGGGAAGGATGTGAATTGTTATTTTAGTTTTTTTCGCAATATTTCGTTAATTACCCTGGAATAATTTACGAAACTGGTTGTGTTTTGAATTTCTTTGGCCTGAATTAATCTTAACTTTTTATCTAAATCATCATCAATCATTATGGTAACTCTTTTTACCAGCCTAGACCCACCTCTGATCTTAATGATTCATCAGTTAGCGTAGCACAAGTTTTGAGTCGTAACAACTTTGCTTGGAGTCTTTTATTGCCTGCATTTGCTTCAGATATTACATCTATCCAATCATTTAGAACTAAGTTCACCGATTGTCATTTTTTCCAGTTCTCTTTAGGGATTGGGATTTTCTGCCAGTTCCAAAACCATGTCGTAATCCTTTCTGTCAAAAACCAGTGCCATGCTTTTTACACGTATTAATCATATTTTAAGTAAATCATGCAAATTCTTTAAGAATTTTTAAGGTAAATAGGGTATAGCCCGTAAACATTTGATAAAAATAGGATATACTTTAAATTTAATAAATTTGAATCATAATTATGGAAGGAAAGTTTTGTGAAAAACACAAGATCTATTACAATAAAATATGCGTCTACTGCAAAGATCTGCTTCTTCCTCCCAACTGGCAGACTGTAAAGGGTTACCCTTCTGGAGCTCTAAAGGTAGAGGAATGATGTATAATTATGGAAAGAAGAAAATTCAAAAATCTCGATTTTTCTTCTATGTAAAACAGAGATGGAATGACCCACCAAATCACAATTAGAGAAAGATGTCCCAGATGCAACAAGGATGCAATAGTTACTGATGCTGAAACAGGTGAAATGATTTGTGGTAGATGTGGCTTTGTAATGGATGAGAGATTAGTAGATTCTGGTCAAGAGTGGCGGTCATTTTTAGATGACAAAACAAGCAAGGCTAGAACAGGAGATAGGACATCATTAACAAGACATGATCGTGGTCTAAACACCATAATTAATCCAGTTAACAAAGATTCTGCCGGAAATCCATTATCTGCATCAATGAAATCATCCCTTAGGCGATTAAGGCTTTGGGATAGTCGAAGCCGTCTCAAAGGTACTGCTGATAGAAATCTTCTACATGCACTAAGTGAACTCCTCAAAATGAAAGAGAAATTATCCCTATCAGAGGCTATAGCTGAAAAGGCTGCTTACATTTACAGAAAGGCTCTGGAAAAAAAACTTATCAGAGGTAGATCAATCTCAGCATTAATAGCTGCTGCACTTTATGCTGCATGCCGTGAATCTGGCACTCCACGAACAATAAAGGAAGTCTCAAGCGAAATTAATATTCGAAGAAGAGATCTTGCTGTGTCTTATAGAATGTTATTAAGAGAATTAGACTTGAAGATGCCTGTGGTGGATTCAGTCCAATGTATTGCACGCATTGCAAGTCAGGCAGGTGTTTCAGAAAAAACTAAACGTCATGCAATAAAAATTCTCAAAAAAGCTGAACAAAATCAGAGTTCAGCTGGAAAAGATCCTATGGGCTTGGCAGCGTCATCCCTGTATCTTGCCAGTCTCAAGACTGGTGAAAAAATCTCACAAAAACAAGTTGCTTTAGCTTCCGGTGTAACTGAGGTGACCATTAGAAACAGATGCAAAGGACTAAAATTGTTATGAATCTAATTATTCTGACAGTCGATTAACTCGTTAAAACTACAGCTCGTTTATCCATCAGACCGACACCACTTTTGAGTGTTAACTTGGGCCTTGGAAAATTATGATCCACCACTAATTTTCATATAGGGTCTTGTTATTATTTTTGTAGCAACAAGATCCAAATAAATAATTTTTTGGGAAATAAATTAATAAAAATTTGTATTAGTACGTTGAATCACACAGAGCACAAACTAAAACATTATGGTCTTTAGATAAAGGAATTGTCAATCCCTCTTTGGCACAATTTGGACAATTAGTAAAATCACTCATTTTTTTCACTAAAAATACGTTCGAAGTACCTGATTCACGGCTTTAGAATAACTAAATGACTCATGATTATTTTTAATCCATTTTGCCTGAATTACTCTAACTTTTTTATCGACATCATCATCAATCATTAAACAAATTCTTTTTTTCATATTTCACACAAATATTTTTTGCCTATAAGGATATTGTTGAGTGCAGTAAACATTTCTCTGGAAACAGCCAACAGTGTTTTTTTGATAAAGTGTCATCCAAATACTCGAATGAAGATAATATACTATAAACATTAAAAAATCCTAAAAACTAGGTGCAATTAATATAGAAAGTGAATTGCGAACACTTATCAGCTAAAAATGGTGAAATAACACATGGTAGAAGGCAAGTTTGGAACTTTGATAAATTGTATAGATGGTAGAACCCAACTACCTGCTATCAGCTGGATTAAGGAAAAATATTCTTTAGACTATGTAGATAACATAACAGAACCAGGCCCAGATAAACTAGTCTCTGAGGGAAAAATTGAGCTGTTAAAACCCAAAATAGACATCTCCATTAAACTTCATGGTTCAAACTTGGTAGTTGTTTCTGGACATCATGGTTGTGCTGGGAATCCAATTTCAAAAGAAGAGCATCTAAGCCAGATAAGAAAATCAATTGACGTCATTAAATCCTTGAAGATGCCTGTAGAGGTGATTGGAATCTGGATTAACGAAGAATGGGAAATAGAACCAGTGACAGAATAATTATTCTAAACTAACATTTGATAAGAGTCATATTCAGAATATACAAACTGTTGATTTAATATCTAATCATAACAAACGACTTGGTTTAGTTATGGCCAAATTTCCAGGCGTGAGAGAAGGCTAAAGAATTCTGCATAAAAAAAACTGTAAATTTAAAATAATTAATTTTTCCACCTTACTAAAGTTATAATAATGCTCTTTCTTTTGAGCATATTATGGGAAATATGGCAGAAGGACAAGTATATACTTGCTCAGAATGTGGTCTCGAACTCAAAGTTTCAAAGCCTTGTGATGAAGAAGACTGTGACCTAATTTGTTGTTCCAAACAAATGAATCAATCATAATTAAAATCATGTGCAAAAAGTAAATATAATTTTAAATTATGATTTGATTTTTAAATTATTTTTTTGATCACTATGATGATTACTTTAGATAAGCCATTTGGATTTTTTATGAAAAGTTTACAATAATTAATCAGCTGAGACAAAAATTTTTGAAATAAACTGTAATATATCAAAAACCAACCACCTCAATTATGTTAGTATTTAGCTTAGTTGTGCCTGAAGTTATCCATTATGATAAAAATTACCTCTTAAAATTAGGACAAGTTGACAGATTAACACCATAGGTGGTATAGATGGTAACAGAAGAAGAAATTGAACGAGTTGCAAAATTAATGAAAATTGATGTGCATGATCATAAAGAATTTGTAGAAAAAGTTCATGCCATGATTGATTTTTTTGATATGTTGGATTCTGCAGGGGTAGAAGATGAAGAGATAATCATGAGAGATTTACCACTGTCTAGTTTAAGGGAGGACAAGCACATCCCATTTGAGGACAGATTAATTGAAAAGCTAAAAAACTACAAGGGCAGTTATGTGAGAGCCCCAAAGATGGTCTAATTGAATCTTAAAATTTCTGCCTTAGAATTTGTTAATGAAGTAAAAAATGGAAATATTTCAGCTGAAGATTTTGTTTCAGCCACAATTGACAGAATTAAAAATATCGATGAAAAATTACACGCTTTTTTACAAGTTAATTTAAAGGCAGTGGAACAAGCAAGCCAAGTAGACAAAAAAATCAGGTCAGGTGAAAAAGTTGGAGCATGTTTTGGAATGCCCATTTCAATTAAGGACAATATTTGCATAAAACACTCTAAAACAACGTGTGCCTCAAAAATGTTAGAAAATTTTGTTGCACCATACAATGCCACTGTAATCTCAAAACTAAAAGAACAAGATGCAGTTTTTGTAGGGAAAACAAATCTCGATGAATTTGCAATGGGATTGACTACAGAGTTTAGTGCATACGGACCAAGTAGAAATCCTTGGAACACCGATTATGTTCCTGGAGGATCATCTGGAGGAAGTGCTGTTTCAGTTAGTGCCTTTGAATGTGTGGCATCATTGGGTTCTGACACTGGCGGTTCTGTTAGAAATCCTGCTAGCTTTTGCTCTACAATTGGATACAAGCCAACTTATGGATTGATTAGTAGATATGGTTTGATTTCATATGCCAACAGCATTGAGCAAATTGGACCAATAACAAGAACTGTTAAGGATACTGCATTTTTACTGAATATTTTATCGGGTTTAGACCCAAATGATAATACAACAATTGATAATGACAAAGACGATTATCTTTCAGGAATAGATTCCGGCATAGAAGGAAAAAAAATAGGCTTAATTCAAGAAATGATTGAGGAAGGGGTTGATCCAGATATTCTTTCTATAACCAATGCTGCCGTTTCTAAATTAGAAGGGCTTGGAGCCGTATGTGAAGATGTCTCTATTGACATGGTAAAATATTCTGTGGCATCTTATTACACAATTTCGGCAACTGAAGCTGGAAGTAATTTGGCCCGATATGATAATCTTAGATATGGGTATGATTTTCCAGTTGAAGGATTTGAATTTAATTCATATATTTCCAAGGTGAGGTCGAAATTTGGTCCTGAAGTCATAAGAAGAATGATACTGGGTGGATTTGTTCCATCGACCGGTCATGCAGGCAAATATTTCCTTAAAGCTCTAAAGGTAAAAAATAAACTAACAAAAGAGGTAAACGATGTTTTCAAAAAATTTGATTATCTTATTGCGCCAACTGTTCCCATTCTTCCATTTAAAATTGGTGAAAAAATTGATGATCCAGTTGCTTTGTTTCAAATTGACATTAATACCGTAATGTCCAATCTTACAGGAATACCTTCAATTTCAGTACCCTTTGCTTTATCAAATGGTTTGCCAGTTGGCATGCAACTTTTGGCAAAACAAAATGAAGACAAATCATTGTTACAAGCAGCACGCTCACTTGAAACTACTGTACAATTACCTGAGGTTCCCATTTGACTAAAATTGGATTAGAAATCCATTGTCAATTAACAAAACTTGAAAGCAAGTTGTTTTGTTCATGTAAAGCAAATTATCGAGACTACAAACCCAATACTAATGTATGTCCAATTTGTATGGGATTACCTGGAACCCTTCCAAGATTAAATCAGAAAGCAATCAAAAAAGCAACCCTTATTGCAATGGCATTAAATTGTAGTACTCCAGAAAAAATTGCGTTTTTCAGAAAAAATTATTTCTATCCTGATCTTCCAAAAAATTTCCAAATTACTCAGCTAAACATCTATGGTGATACAAGCATTGGTGGACCTGGAATGATAATGGTGGGCGATAAAAAAATACGGATCACTAGGATTCAGTTAGAAGAAGACCCGGGAAGGCTAATTTACGAAGGAGTTTCTTCTAAAAATCAAATTACTCTCGTAGATTATAATAGGGCAGGCACACCTCTGGTAGAGGTAGTAACTGAGCCTGATTTTGAAAACCCAAAACAGGTGAGGGAGTTTCTCAATATTTTATCTGATTTACTTGAAAACCTCGATGTATCAGATCCTGGCCTAGAGGGTGCTATGAGAGCAGATGCAAATGTTTCAATTAAGGGTGGAAATAAAGTTGAAATCAAAAATATTGGTTCATTTCACGATTTAGAAAAAGCTGTTCATTTTGAAATCACAAGACAAGAAAGTCTTCATGCACGGGAAATTCCAATCGTTCAAGAAACAAGACATTGGGACGATAAAAGAAAAATAACCATCTCTTCAAGATCAAAAGAAGAAGAACTTGATTACCGATATTTTCTTGAGGGTGACATCCCTTGGATAAAAATTGGAAAAGATATTCAAGAAAAATTAAAATCAGAAATGCCCGAAAGCATCAGCTCAAAAAAAGAACGGTTTGTTACCAAATATGGAATTCCAGATCAAGTGGCTGTTGTTTTATCATCAGACAAGTTTTATTCTGATTTGTTTGATCAATCTCATACAGAAAAAAATGCAAAAGAGATTGCAAATATAATCACTACGGATCTTATGGGGTTGGTAGATACTGCTGAAAAAAGAACTCAGTCAAAATTACAATCATCACATCTGCAAGACCTTGCAGATGCCATACAATCAGAAAAATTA
>JADFOW010000060.1 GCA_022562615.1 Nitrososphaerota archaeon | reverse complement strand
AAAGGAACACAAGGAAATCAATCTCACGATCTAATTAAAATCGGCAAAAAGAAATAGACTATTAATAATTGTTGAACTTCACAAACATGTTGTCAGAATTTTCAGCTAAAGAAAAAAAAATTCTATCTAATCATTTTTCAAATTTAGATGGTAGTGTATTTGCAATTATTACACCCAGACAAGTTGATCGTGGTGCACTGATGTCGCGATACAGTCGTACAGACAAGAGCATGAGACGAATATTTTTAGATGAATTTTTAAAAAATAAAAATCGAGGAGAAGAATTTTACAAAAGAGTACTTTTAGAGTATGGTGATGATTCAGTTGCAGAGCTTGGTGAAGCACAAATTGCAATCGAAGGACTTTCCAATATCGCTGTTAAAAAAATTGAGGATAGAAGAATTGGATTGTCATATTTAGAAAAATCTTCAAGATATGTTTCATGGAATAAAAAAACTAACGGTAATTATCGATTTTTTCGAGACCCTGTTCTAAATGATTCAAGATTTGCAGATGTGTATTTAGATTCATGCAATTTCTCATTTGATGTTTATTCTAAAAACATAGACCCAATGATAAAATATGTAAGAGAAAGGTATTCTATTGAAAAATATTCCTTTAAGGACTCCAAGGATGGAAAAGAAAAGTCGTTTTCAAAATTAACAAAAGAAAGTGATATAAAATCTGCAAATATGATTTATCGTGGTTCAACCAAGGCCAAGGCTCTTGATATTCTCAGAGGATTATTGCCTGCATCTACCCTGACCAATGTAGGCATCACAGGAAATGGCCGTGCTTTTGAGTATCTATTGACCATTCTTGCATCATCAGACCTTGATGAAGAGCGGGAATTAGCCTCAAAAATCAAAAAAGAATTGGACACCACAATCAAGGCTTTTGTGAGTCGATCAGATGACAAGTATGGAAAGGCATTTCAAAAATACTTGAAGCAAGTAAAAAAGACTTCAAAATCAATTGTTGCTAAAGAAATCAAACCAAAAAAAGTTTCAGGTGTGAGGACCATATTAGTAGATTGGGAGTCTGAGAAAAAGTCAATGGAAAAAATTCTAACAAGTCTAATGTACGAGCAATCTCCAAGTACATCTTATCAGGATATTTTACACCAAGTCAAAAAACTATCAAAGGAAAAGAAAATCAAAATAATTAACTCTTTTATAAAAATAAGACAGAACAGACGACATAGACCAAGTCGAGCATTTGAAAGTGTATACTATACTTTTGATCTGCTAAATAATTTCGGAATGTTTAGAGATTTTCATCGACATCGCGCTTTAACACTTGAAAGACAATTACTTACTACTGATCATGGATACAGTATACCTAAGGAAATCAAAATTTTAGGAATTGATAAGGACTACAAAGAGTGTATGGATAAAACCAAAGAGGCGTTTGATAAAATTAGAAAAAAGTACCCAGAACAAGGACAGTATGTTGTAAATTTTGCATACAACTATCCTTATTTTATGAAGTTTAATCTTAGAGAAGCTTGCCATTTAATCGAATTGAGAACTGTTCCACAGGGACATGTAGACTATAGACAAGTCGCACAACAAATGTACAAAAAAATCAACAAGGTTCATCCCAACTTGAGTAAAATAATTAAGTTTGTGGATCTCAAAGAATATGAATTAGAAAGGTTTGAATCTGAAAAAAGAACTGAAGAAAAAAGAAAGAAATTAAAAAAATAGAAAATGTTCTAATAGGGATACAAATAAAATAATTTATGAGCAATAAGATTAGAAAAACTCCAGAGGAGTGGAAAGAGCAGCTCACCCCTGAGCAATATGAAATTTGCATCAATAAAGGAACAGAGCCATCATTTTCAGGTAAATACTGTGACAGTAAAGAAAAAGGAATTTACAAATGTGTCTGTTGTGGGGAATCCCTCTTCAATTCAAACACAAAATTTGATTCTGGTTCTGGCTGGCCAAGCTTTTGGGATCCCGTTGCTAAAGAAAAAATAGAGTATGTTTCAGATACAGCTTTTGGGATGGTTCGCACAGAAGTCAATTGTAACAAATGTGGTGCTCATTTAGGACATGTATTTGATGACGGACCAAAACCTAGCAACCAAAGATATTGCATAAATTCAATTTCGCTATCTCTTCAAAAAGAAGAATTACACCAACACTGATGGAAGATATTACTAGAAAACAATGAAAAATAAATTATTCAAAATTTATTAATAAAACACAATTCATGGTAAGAAAATCAAAGACATGAATACAACACGTAATTATACCACCTTAGAAAGGAAAGAGGAATTTTGAGAATAATACTTTGTGGATTTGGAGTAGTAGGTCAGAGTCTGGTCAAGCTTTTTGACTCACGATCAGTAGATCTTTATGCAAAATATGGATTAAAACCAAGAGTTGTTGGTGTGTTTGATAGTAAAGGTAGTGCCATTGATTCCTCAGGCCTTGATCTTAGAAAACTTGTTGAAACTAAAAAGAAATTTGGAAGTGTAAAAAATTATTTTAAAACAAAAAACAACATGTCCGGACTTGACATGATAAAAAATATAGAGGCAGATGTCTTAATTGAGACTACGGCAAGCAATTACGAAGATGCCGAACCTGGTATGACCCACATTATTAGTGCAATGAAAAAAGGAATGCATGTAATATCGGTTAACAAAGGTCCCTTGGCTCTGGCGTTTCCATCTTTGTTGGAATTGGCAACTTACAATCAAGTCATGCTAAAATTTAGTGGAACTGTGGGGGGAGGAACACCAATTTTAGATTATGCAAAAGACAGTCTAAGAGGGGAAAGGATCATATCATTTGCAGGAATCCTAAATGGTACTACAAATTACATCTTGACCAATATGGCGAACGGATTGTCGTTTGAATCTGCATTAAAGGATGCCAAGGACAAAGGTTACGTTGAAGCAGATGAATCTCTTGATTTAGATGGTCTTGACGCTGCCGCAAAATTGGTAATCCTTGCAAATTGGATTATGGGAATGAAAGTAACAATGCCAGATATCAAGTGCACTGGTATACGAAAGGTAACTACCGAAGACATTAAAAAGGCTGCCAAAAAAAAATGCGCAATCAAGCTAATAGCGTCATGTAACAAGGACCTTGAAGTCTCCCCAAGGGAGGTTTCCATCGAAGACCCGTTGTGTGTAAATGGAACACTCAATGCAATTGCATTTACATCTGAGCACTCAGGAACCCAAACAATTATTGGAAAAGGTGCTGGAGGAATGGAGACTGCCAGTTCCATTCTTCGAGATTTGTTACATGTTAGACAAGAGACTGCAAGAAATTGAAATCAAACCTAATATCAAAAAGCGAAACAGCCTCAGTCTTGAAAATAATTTCAGAAAAATGGAATATGGAGTTTCCGAATATTAAAAATCTCAAAGTACACGATATATCAAGTGATGCACAAATTATTGTAGTGAACGGACTCAAAATTGTAAAAGTTAATGATGAATATATTCCATTTTTATCCGAAACCCAAACATTAGAAAAATTTCCATATGTTATGGTAGATATGGGCGCTGTAAAATTTATGTGCAAAGGTGCAAACGTTATGCGGCCGGGAATCAAAAAATATTCTAAATTTCAAAAAGACACTATTGTATGTATAATTGAGGAATCACATCACAAATTTCTAGCAGTAGGAAAAACTCTAGTTTCTAGTGATGAGATGTCAAATATGGAAAAAGGAGAAGTGGTAAAAAATCTACACTATATTTCTGATAAGTTTTGGGAGATAGGAAAAACCCTTAGGTGATGTTGACCAGTTGATTATAAAAATTGAGTTTTCAAATTCAATACACTTAATTTTTCTACACATCATAATACAGTAATGAAAAAACCATTCATTATCGGAGCAATATGGATAATAGCAATAATTTCAATTGGAACTAATTCTTTTGCCCAAACAGATTCACAAACTTTGCCAACAGAAAAAGAACCCATCCAAGGAATAGCGGAATTAATTGAACAAGTAGATGATACCATAGATGACCAAGTCTCCTTTCAAATAAATGAAGAATCCGTTCAGAATTTAACCAACCTTCTACCCTATTTGGGAATAATAATTGCAGTGGTAATAGTAGGAATAATTGTTATCAAAAAAAGGAAAAAAGATGATGATGAGGACTCGGAGGATTATGAATATTATGATGATGAAGAAAAAGGTTTAATTCCAAGAAGCAAGCCAGTAGAACAAAAATTTCAAGAGATGCAAGCAGGTTCCCAATCAGATATCATAAATGAGACAGAGCCAGACGAAATAATTGAAAATAAACTTCGTATTATATCAAAACTGCAAGAATACAAGGTTGGAGATAACCATAGGTTAGAACAAATTAAACAATTATTGATAGCCGACGGATCTTTTACCATGGAGGATAATGACTATCTTGAGGCAAAATACGAAGAATATAAAAAATCAACAAAGAAAAAATCTGATGAATAAGAATTATCTTGAGTTATTTTTTGGAAGAAGAGACGTTGGAATCAATTTCTGTTTTTTAAAAATTAATTAATGGAATTAACCAAATAATAGAAAGTATGGATATTCCAACTGAAATAAATTCAGTATATTGGGACGAAGAAAAAAAATCATGGCAATACAAGATGATTAACGTGGAAGAATATCATGGGTTTGTAGAATGTCAATATTGTCATAAACCAATTTCACATAATATCAAAACAGATGGTGAATTCAAAGTAGTTTATGTGAAATGTGGGTGCTCAAGGTTAAGAGGATTTTTGTAGTTCTTGACCTTTTGTTTTTTTAATTATTTGTGATCTCAAGGTGGCAAAGTTCGAGGTAATTTTTGTGTCCCTTTTAATTTCCTCAAGTTCTTCCTTGATTTGTTGTAATAACTGAATTATCTGTTCGTTCTGTTTTATCATTGTTTCATCATTTTCAATTCCCATGAATCAAATAATTATTCTAATAGTTCATTAGTCTTTTTTATATCCTAATCCCAAAATTAAATTTGATACGTACATTTACCCGATTTTTCACTCAAACCATTGATCAAGTCAATTATCAACACCCTAGCAATCAATACTTTATAAAAAAAGAAATTTAGATTCTGAACTCTTTTTGATTTTCAATAGGCTTAAGTTCGTACAAATATAGGAAAGTCATGGCAAAAATTACAATCAATGCTATGAAAGATGGTCCTTGTATAGTAAATTTGGATGGCAATAGAGTAGCTACATTGTGTAGATGCGGCTCATCAGCCAACAAACCTCATTGTGATGGCTCTCACGCAAAAATAGGGTTCAAAGCCGATGAAGCACAGATTGAGGCTTAAATCAATGTCTTCACAAAGTCCTTTCTTTTTAATTTTAAACTCTATATTTTCCTAAAAATTCTTGCGTAATCTCTGCTAGGATTATGAATTATTTTTTGGGAAGGATAAAAGTGAATGAAGCAATTATATTATTTTAAAATTGTAATTGCAAAAGATTGTTTAGTTCTTCTTTGTTTTCAACGAACATTATTATTTCTGCCACACTATTACAGTACGTACTAAATGAAATATTTGGCGGTCAAGTTGTTTTCAAATGAATTATAGCCCTTGCAAGTTAATTAAAAAAGATGAATAATGACGAAATTCAAATAACTTGGAATTATCATAACGGCACCAAACATCCTAATGGAATTTTTCTTATGAAACCGCATTTTTATGATCCTGCATTAAGACCAAGTCCATACAAAATTTACAAGACCTTGAAAGGTATTTCTTTACCTCTTGACCGAAACCCAACTTCATCTACCCTCAAAACTATCTCTGGAGTTATTGGACAGAATGAATCAGATAATCTCCCGGATCTTCAAAGTCTAGGCCGTATACTGTACTTTTCAAGTGGCATTACAAAAACAATAAGCTTTGTAGGATTAGGAGAATTTGAATTCAGGGCTGCATCTTGTACTGGGGCTCTATATCATATTGAGATTTACTTAGTATGTGGAGATATTCCCGGACTCGAAGCTGGTGTGTATCACTTTGACCCCAAGGAGATGAAACTTGATCAATTACGGAAAGGAGATTTTAGAGGTGTGTTGGTAAAGGCCACTGCAGATGAAAATTACGTAAAACATGCTCCAGTAATTTTAGTTTACACTGACATTTTTACAAGAAATTCAATAAAGTACGGTACACGAGAATATCGTCACACGTTTTGGGATTGCGGAACTATTATTGCAAACACGTTAGCAATGTGCAACTCACACCACTTTAGAACGAAAGTTATAATGGGATTTTTAGATAATACGGTAAATTCTCTTCTTGATTTAAATCAAGAAAAAGAGGTTTCAATTGCATTAATTCCGATAGGAAAGGCTAATCCTACAGGCGCAAAAGAACCAACTAAAATTGAAACGCTAAATCTACCAACAGAACCCCTTTCAAATTATGATTATGATGATCCAGAAATCGCAAAAATACATCTCGCATCCTCTCTTACTTCACCAGAACAAGTTTTGTCATGGCGGTCAAAAAATACATCAATTCAATCCTACAAATCTTCAACTAACGGTGTTGTTTTAGAACCAAAGATCAGTGAGATTTCAAGGGAAACCCCAATTGAAACTGTAATAATAAAAAGAGGCTCTACTCGCAAATTTTCTAGGGAATCAATTTCATTTCAACAATTATCAACGATTATTCATTATTCGACACGGGGAGTTTGTATAGATTTTTTACAAAAATATGGAGATTCAATTATTGATATGTACTTTATAGTAAACTCTGTTGAAAATCTTGAACCTGGAACCTATTATTTCGATAAAAAAAGAAACTATCTTGAGCTACTAAAAGAAGGAATTTTCAGAAATGAAGCAATGCATCTAGGACTGGATCAGGATATACCGGGAGATGGTAGCGTGTGTGTTTTCTTTATGACTAACTTGGAAAAAATTCTTGCTAAACTTGAAAATCGTGGATATAGAGCTGCCCAAATAGAAGCTAGCATATTGGGAGGGAGATTTTATCTTGCTGCATACTCTCAAAATGTTGGAGCTACTGGTTTGACATTTTATGATGATGAAGTTACAGAGTTTTTTTCACCACATTCCAAGGACAAAAATACAATGTTCATGATAGTTTTGGGTAAAAAATAAAAAAAATTATCAAAGATACTATCGAAGAATACACTTCAATATTAGAATAATCAATTCATGTTTTTTCGGAATTATTTTTTGGAAGGGATGAGGATTAGAAGATTTATGATGTCCAAGAAGAGTAACCGCCATCCAATGTTACTGCATTAAATCCTTCTTTGTTTAATTCATCTGCTGCAATGTTTCCACGATAACCTGTGCCACAATATGTACAAATTTTCTTACTCCTTAAATTCTCAATCTGCTTCTTTTTTGCATTTCTTATTGTTAATCCAAGAGGCATGTGAACTGATCCTTCAATTTTACCTGAGGCAATTTCGTCGGATTCCCTTACATCAATGATAACAAAATCCTCTTTTTTTGACCTTAATTCGTTTGCAGGAATTTTATCAGCCATAATTCATCTTACTTTATTTTCCTATTTATTTTGACTCTATTTTGAATTATTCTGGAAAAGTTGATACAAAAAATACTATAAGTGATGAGGAAGAAAGGAAATAATGGGTAAAATATTGGCCGGCAAAACCTCTGACCTACCTCCAGGTAAAATGTTGTTAGTGGAATCAGGGGGGAAAACAATTCTCGTAGCTAATGAGAATGGAAACTACTTTGCAATGGATGATACCTGCACTCACCAAGGTGCAAGTCTTTCCGAAGGAACAATGGAAGGTTCTACTGTAACGTGTCCTTGGCATGGTTCAACATGGGACTGTAAGACTGGGAAGCTAATCGCATTTGCATCACAACTAAAGGATTTGGCTTCATACAAAGTAATAGTAGAATCAGATAGCATTTATGTAGAGACGTAACTTACAAATCCTAATCAATTTCTGGTTATTTTCCATTTTGTCAACTGAGATTAAAAATTAGTTTATGATTCTAATGTCATATCTGATCCGTTTTTTACACCGATGGTAGGTTTACCAACTTTGAATTTTTTTCCGCAATGAAAACACAAGTGTACCTTGTGAGGCTTGATTGCATATTTTCCTGAATCAAGGTGTTGACCATGACAAAAAGGACAGAAAATTGTAACTTTGATTTTACTGACGTTCATTTTTTAGCTAATTGAACACGAAAATCTTTTGCATGATTAAGTAAAATTTCTTGAATTTCCTTAGCTTCTTTTTCATCAGGGGCTTTATGATAGTGCAAAAAGAATTGATTTCTACAAAAATCATCTGATCTGCCCATATACCATCCATACAAAAAATCATCTTCGTTAGTACAATTCCAAATTTCCTTAAATGCCATATTTTGTTCGAAGGAAAAATTTATGGTTTTTCGAAGTTCTCTTTCTAATAAATTACGAAATTCTAAATCGAGTACCA
>JADFOW010000059.1 GCA_022562615.1 Nitrososphaerota archaeon | reverse complement strand
ATTACAAAACATTTGATGACAGTACACAAATTTTCAAAAGCAATTATAGAATCCCAACTAAAAGCAAACCCAAATTCTTATAAAAATGCCTTTGAAAAATTAGAAAAATAAACTCCACATTATAACGTGGATTAGTCCGTACTTTTTACGCATGAAAAGGGGGGATACTATTTTTACTGACAGTCGATAAACTCGTTAACACTTCATTGCATCGTTTTAAAGCACAAAATCAGAAAGTGGCGATGATGAAAATGCTTGCCTTTTGATTTCAGTGATGAAATCAACCACCGACTCCTGTCGGGCTGAGCCACTTTCCACTATCTTTACGCAATTAAATTAGAAAAAGGTTGCGACTAAATATTTCCTGAACGAAGACTAGGAAGAAACGATCAAGTCGATCTATTTGAGAAAACAATTCGAGTAATGTTAGATAACCGCAGTAAACCGTAAAACAACATTTTACTACTGTTTAAACAATGTTAAAATTTCATTGGAAAAAATAGACACATATGGAAAAAATGCGAGCAATGGTTCTATCTGAATGTGCTCCAATTGAAACCAACCCTTTGAAGTTGTCAGAAATTGACAGACATGAAATTAAAAAACAAAATGAAATTTTAATCAAGATTGAAGCATGTGGTGTATGTCATTCGCAGTTACATGGAATTGAAGGAGATTGGAAGCATCTTGGAATACCACCTTCACTTCCAACAATACCAGGTCATGAATTAGTAGGAAAAGTAGTTCAAATTGGAAAAGATGTTACAAAGTTCAAAGTCGGGGACAGAGCAGGGATTACCCCCCTTCTAGAAGCATGTAAGAATTGTCAATATTGCAACGAAGGAAAAGAGTATCTTTGTGAATCCTCCATAATTACTGGAGAGTCCCTCAAAGGGGGATATACAGAATACATTACAGTTATTCAAGATTTTGCAACAAAAGTACCTGAAAATATGAAGCCAGAATATGCTGCTCCTTTATTTTGTGCAGGTATTACTGCCTTTAAAGCAGTAAAGGCAGCACATCCACGACCGAACAAAAAGATTGGCATTTTTGGTATTGGGGGGGTTGGACATATGGCAGTGCAATTTGCAAAAGTTGAAGGATGTGACGTAATAGCATTTTCCAGGAATCAAAATCATCTTGACGTTGCAAATAGATTGGGGGCAAATGATAGCATGGTGTTCTCAGAAAATCAAGAAAATTTTCTAAATGAAATAAAAGATAAACACGGAATGCTCGATGCTGCAATCGTGTTTGCACCATCTGATATAGTAACTGACACCGCCATAAAGTCAGTAAAGAAAGGGGGAATAATTGTAATTGCAACAATAGGAGAAAAGTTGTCATTTATAGCATTTGAAGAAAAAACAATTCGTGGAACCCTGATAGGGTCCACAAAAGATATGGAACAAGTAATCAAGATATGCAATGAGGAAAATCTTGAAGTAATTTCTGAAACATATCCTTTAGAAAAAGCAAACGAGGTTCTAAAAAAATTAAAAGACTCACAAATTGAAGCGAGGGCAGTTTTAATTCCATAATCTAAACTTCTGTCTTAAATAATGGGAAGGAGTGGATTTTGCATGAATTGTAGTCTTTGCCATCATACAGATGAAGCACATGTACCTTCTGAAGAAAATGAATCTCTGATGAAAGTTGGAAAATGTAAAATTCCAACATGTACTTGTCAACAATATGTAGATCCTATTCAAAAAATAGACGAAGACTTATTGTGACCACAATTCATATATCAAATAGGTTTTGTCCAAAATATGAAAAAACATGCCCCCTCTGAGGAGATGAAAAAAGACCTCGATAACCTGTTGTCCAAACTCAACGCCATGGAAATAGTAGCAAAAGATGAATTTCAGAAAAATTCTATTAAAGTTCTAAGAGCACTAGTTGAAGGCCAGATGCATTCAGTTAATGAATTTGAGCATTTGAAAAAGGCGATTGATTTATTGACATTACAATTATTTAAAGTTCAAAACCAAACAAGGTCATGAATTTAATCGTGTGTCGGTAAGGCCGCAACCCGTACATTTTAGAATTGTTGTGTTTTCAAGCACTCTGTCTATTTTCATATGTGACCCGCAACAAGGACAGGGGATTTTTTCTTCAGATTCATTTGAATTTTCTTTGGAATTATTTGTAGATGCTGAATTTGGTTTAGAACTAATGACATAATCTGGTTGTTTGTTTGTTATATCACTCTCATTACAGGTAGGACGATAATGACGAAGAATTTTATTAATAATCCTCTTTCTTTCGGATTCATTTGATTCAAACATTGGTAAAATTGCAAGATAAAGTGAATTCTCAGATCCTGCTTTTTGAATCCAGCATTTAAAATTTAAATTGTTCACAAAAAAATTTTTCTTGTCTGTTTTTTCACAATCACCAACATAGAGTATGTTAAAGGAGTCTTTTTTTCTAGAGAAAATAAGATAAACAATTTTTTCCATAGGAGGCCCCCATTCATCTAACCTTATAGGTCCCAGAAACTCATATTGAAGAATTTGAATACTCACGGAATATTGTATGTTTTCCTATCTTTTCTTTTTTTCTAAGAACGTGCTATTATTTGATCGAAAAGCCATGCTTGAAAAGAATAAATTCAAGGTTGGTGGATTTTCGGGTAATGAAGGATCCACATCATCATGCAAAGGCAGGCTATGGAATGATTCTAGTTGCAGCCAGTCTTGCAGCAATTGCATTTATTGCTTTGGGAATTGGTGACGATGTACTTACTGCAGATACTATATCAAGGGATAACACGGCTTTCTTTCAAGAATGCAAAAATAATGACTTCAAAACAGAAGGATGTGAGAAATACCACGGAAGAATAAACTCTGAGATCTCTGGAATTTATGTAGATCTAGAGAAATAAATCCTAGTAACCGTTTGCAAAATCTTCCCATGTGTTAAGATTTTTTGTCAGTCTATTCATTGTAAAAAATGCACCGCCGACAATCCCCGCCTGGTAAAAGGTATACAGGAAAACACCTGAAGATGTTGGATCAGAATCTGCAAAGCTTAAGGCAAGTATCGAAAAGAAAATAAAAGTTCCAACAAATGTCACAAATCTATTTAAAAATCCAGCATTCATTCCAACCATTTTCTTTGTCGCAGCTGCCATCAAAGTAATACTGGTGATAATAAGAAATGTTACACCACCATTGGTAGTTATGAATTCATTTAACCAAGGTAAAAGTCCCTCTTCCAAAATATCTGCTGTAGGCATAATACTTCCCCCATTCATTGCAAAATTTACAGAGCTAAACAAACCTCCAATTACAAAAAAGAACAAAAATATTTTCATGGTTGATCTTTTCAAAGGACTGCGTGTTTCAGAAGGTCTTACCGCACGTTCTGTAATTCTCATCCCGTAAAGAAATCCTACTGCCATTGCAGGAATGAACATAAGATTAATCAGTATAGAAGATTGGTTATTGATTGCATTAATTTGAGGAAAAAATATTAAAAATAATAATATAGCAAGAGAAGCAGATGATAAAAACAATAGTATGTTCAAATACTTGTGACTAGGTGACTCGGAGAAATCATATATCGAGTTATACATTTTTTGTGCTCATGGGAAAATCATTAAAGAGTGGATCAAAAAATCATTTGGTCAATTTATCAATTCTGTTTACCCTTTTTAGTGACAGGTTTTTAGAAAGGAAAATGAATATTGGGAAGCTCGTCACGATTATAGGCATAATAATTTTCATACTAGGCACAATTTTTTATCTTCAGGGTGAATCAGTAGTAGGACCTGAATCTTCTTTTATGTATGCAAATCCTGAATGGGTATCTTACGGAATTCAAATTGCAATTTTGGGAATAATAATATCAGGAATAGGTATCGTGATAAAATTCATCAAAGGAGGTTAGTCAGTGACCCGAAGTGTAATTGTACTTCGAATGTCTTCTAACTACCTAATTTTAGAGCTGATAACTTCATTCATTTCTTCTGAAGACGTTGTTTCAAATTCAGCTACAATATCGTAACTTCCAAAAGTGATTAAACAATTTTTTATTTCAGGTATTTTACATAGTTTGAAATAAATTGATTCGTCTTTTCTTATTTTACAACTTATCAACACGTATGCTTTGACCAATTTTATTGGAACTGCAAAACAAACGTAACTTAAAGAAATCTGATTTTGAATCCTAAAACCCGGCCTTTAGAGGATCTTCTGGTTTCATTATTTCTCTCAATAGGATTGTAGCAAAGGATCCTCTAGAAAGCGTAAATTCTAATGTGCTGTAATCAGATGAATAATTAGAGCAAGAAATAACAGCCTGTCTGAAACCACCTTCGTTACTAACCTCCTGCATTTCTTTAATGAAAAAATCCTTTGGAGAAATTTCCTCAAATTCTAAAATTTTTGAAATTTGATTATCAAAACGAGTTTTTTTGTAGTAAGAGTACCCAACAAAAGGCATAGCAAGGCGTTGATTTACACCTTTAATGTATTTTCCAAGTATGCCATTAAAATCAAAACAAACGTCTCCTTCTTGAGGTTCAAAGAGATTCTCCCCATCTGAAGAGGCAGAACTTAAAGTGCAATTAAACAAAAATGATTGATAAGCCTGAATGTAAAATCTTCTAAGAGATAGAGGAATTTGCCTTATTGATTTTTGTGGATCAGCACTTTCTATCATTTCTCGTAGAACCATTCTCTCAATATCCATTTGTGGTGGAATTTGATCAAGATATTTTTTATAATTTGTTTTATCGCTTAATTTTTCTCTAATCTCATTATTTTTTTTTGAATCAAAAGGCGATGTAAAGGATAAAATCATTTCTACTGCTTTATCGAAATCTCTTTGGATGATTGCTTTTCCTACTAAATGAGTAACCGGTCTTTTTGACCCAAATCTTTGATATCCATAAAAGTTTAAAATTTTACCTTGTTCTGTAAAATTTGAAAGATCATTTATACAATCAACAATTTTTATTTTGAAGTGATTACCGATCATGTTCTTTTTTGAGAGTGGTTTTTTTACATACCCTATTTTTTCGAGGGAATACTTCAAAGAAGCATAACTGTCAATTGATTTTCGTTTGTTATTAGAACACACAAATTGTTCCGTAACTGCATATGCATCCTTTAGTCCAAGTGCCTTTAATCTCAAACCTTTTTTTCTAAAAACATCTAAAATTGCATGATTGGTATCAATGTTTTTCTTTTTTAATTTGTAAACTGCATAATCACCAAATTCTGTAATTAACTTTAGAGTTTTGTCAGAAATTATTTCAGAAACCTCAAAATCTTCTGGAGCAGCTTTGATTTTCCCACCTATTCCTTTAAAATTTGTGCTGTAAACAGAGATCCCTATTTGGGAATCTAGTTTTGGAATCACGATTCTATAACTACTGTAAGGAATTTACTTACCGAAACCTCATCTGTTTGAGCTCCCAGCAATATTTTGTATGTTCCAGGAGGGGCATTCTCAGATGCCGATATTGTTGCTGCAATTGGCCTAGGGGCATCAAAATCTAACTGAAATGTGCGTGGTACATTAGAATCAGAAGCCACAGTTAAAAATTCATGTGTTTCTGATAATATCAAAGATACGTCAAACAAGTCTTGTGAAGTCTGAGGTGAAACTACAAAGGTAAAACCCCTTGATTGACCTGCATTAAGCGAAATTATGTTTGATTCTAATTCAATATCCAATGGAAGCTCAATTGAGGTGTCAACTACACCTATGTTGTTTTCTACCCATTCAGTAAACCAAATCTTGTCGCCATCTACTGTAAAGTCAAAGATTTGAGCAAGACCACAATTATCCAATTCACCACAATCTCCCCAATTTGGATTCATTGAGGGGATAAAATATTCAACCAAAGATTCAGATTTTGGATCCATCACTGCAAGTCTATTGGCGGTTTGTTCATTGAAAACTAATTGTCCTAAATCATTTGTTTCAATCCAATAGGGTCTAGAAATAGGAGTTTTGATTACGCCGCTAGAATTTCCATATGTTAACAATGGGGGATCAGAGGTTACATATTGGGTGAATACTTCATTTTCAGGATCAAAACTAAAGAAGTTTGAACTTGAAGTATCTACAAGCCAAATTTTGCCAGCATCAGTTACAACTATACCATTTGGAGTTAGTAGATTATTAGGCAGTGGCAAAACATCAATGTAATTCTCCAATGGTAAAAATCCTCCACCAGTGTTTCTTACGGATAAAAAGTATCCTTCTTGGTCAAATTTTACCAATACTCCACCCTGTTGAGGTAACCAGTTTGTATACAAAATATTGTTATCTTCATCAATTGCAAAATCACCAGTAAATGAACCATCAAATGGAGAAGGAATGCTAAGATAAGGTAATTCTTCATCCAACTGATTGGGATCTAAGAAAGTAATTTTATTTCCTGTAAAATCATTGATGATAATTTGAGAACCAACAACTTTCAATTTTTGAGGAAGGGAATTACCCTCAGAAGGGTAAGGTATTCTTTGATAACTCTCATCCTGTGGAGAAAATCTCCAAACAGAATCAAGCAATTCATCAGTATACCAAATAGAACCATCTGGAGCATAATCAATTCCCCACATCATAGAGCGCGTGTTTGGTGGCCAAATTGGATTATCGTATTCCGTAAAAGACTCAGTAACAGGATCAAATTTTGCTAAATTTCCAGTATTGGTTTGAGCAAACCAAACATTTCCTTCAAAGTCAGTAACAATGGCTACAGGCATTGTACAAGCCGTTGGAATTGTATATTCTGTTACATAAGTAGTAGATTTGGAATCACCGGAACCACAGAATTGTGCACGTTGAGCATCAGGGAAATTATCCGCAGGGGTCCCAGTTATTGTCCTTTCCGAATCATTATTGAGAGGTTCCATCATATTGGGTAAGGCGAACATAGCTGTAGATGTCAGCATAATTACGCCAAAAAATATAGCGAAAACTAGTCCCATTTTCTTCATAAGTAAAAATTTACAAAGCCTTGTTATATCTCATTCCAAAAATCATCGAAAAATCAGAGTAATTTCAAGTCACCAGTTACTTTATCAATTAAGTTTTCAGGAGCGGGACCAATTGAAATGCAAGTTGTAGTACCAGGTGCAATTTGAGTATGTCCTGCGTCAGAGACCTCAGACCAAGGAAGATCTAAATCAATTGCATGTCGTTTTATTTCTTGTAGCTCTTTGATGCCAGAAACTTTGACTACTATCTTTTCTTGTCCGGACCACCACTCTTCAAACCATTCTGGATGAGATTTTCTTACATGCTCTGCACCTAGTACACTAGCATGTCCCACTTGAGCGGCAATCTTTCCTTTTCCCATGTCAAGGTCGGTTCGTACTACAATTACCTGCTTTATCTCACCCATACAAATATGAAAAATAGACATAATGAAAAACTTTTGAATTAAAGAGTAAGGAAAAAGGAACTAATTTTATTGACTTAAAATGGGGTTAGGAACTTTCATGATTAAGTCTAAGGCTTTTTTGCTTTAGAATTATATTTCTTTTGACAATATTTCATAATTTTTTTAGTTTCTACAACTATCTTTGAGAAATCACTTTGAGAATTTTTCTAACGAGTTTATTGACTGTCAGTAAAAAGACAATCCCCATTAAGATCATCTTTAAGTAGAATAATTCATGATAAAGATCACGAAAAATATCCTGATTTTTCTCACTTTAGGTATTCTTTTAGTATCAATAACAGGCCTGCCAATTATTCAAGAAACTGATGGGCTTAAATCACAAGGGACTCCAATAGCCAAATATGGTTCTGCAAACAAATTGATTGTTTGTGGTGATAGATTATGTTCCGAATATCCAGGGGGTTATGAACAATTCAAAAGGGACCAAGGAGAAGGTTCAAAAATTGGAACTAAAGCTGTAGAACCTACAGCACCAACACCAGCACCAACACCCGCACCAGAGCCTGAACCAGAAACAACTGTGGAAGAACAAGTTGAAGAAATAGCTGATCCAGGATCTGTTCTCAGATTATCAAGGGCAAATGTACCAGCAATGATACCTATGCATCAAGGATTCTATAACGGCGAATCAGTTTACTATATCATAACTGATTCCAGTGATCCTGCACATGCAGAAGTAATTACAGAAAACCAAGGTTGGAGGGTAGAGCTTGCACCATTGTTGGCAAATGCACCAGCTGAAGCACTTTCAAAAACATACATGTTTAAAAATGGAATTTCAGGTGATGGTGTTCACGGCTTCCAAGGTGAAGTCTTTACCAGTACACCAGCTCAGCCAGAAGATTACAGCGCACTGACTTCACATGTTCATGTTACATGGAATGATGGAGTAGAATCAAGAATACTTGATTCCGGTGAGATGATCATGGCAGCAGCAGACGCAG
Source organism: Nitrososphaerota archaeon (assembly GCA_022562615.1). Classification (GTDB taxonomy): domain Archaea; phylum Thermoproteota; class Nitrososphaeria; order Nitrososphaerales; family Nitrosopumilaceae; genus Nitrosomaritimum. The sequence goes on along the minus strand of JADFOW010000059.1, from coordinate 88 downwards.
GTGATATTACACTTGCTGAACTTCCAGTAGTTTTGAATATGCCACAAATTGTTTGGCCTGAAGGTCAGATGATGGTAAAGGAAGACAA